>PCSL01000079.1:1980-3213 GCA_002772325.1 Chloroflexi bacterium CG23_combo_of_CG06-09_8_20_14_all_45_10 | reverse complement strand
GCTGCTGCTTATCAACTTACTTATAGTTTAAGGAGAATGCTTTGCATTGCCGTTGTTTTTGGTGTTATTTCTTGCTGGGCTGGACTCGCAGCCTCCTATTTTCTGGACATCCCCTCAGGTGCCTCCATTGTGATCACCTCTTCTATTATCTTCGGCCTAGCAACAGCATTCTCTCCTAAGAGGAAGCTGAAAAGATGGCAACAGGCTCAATTAGCAGGTTAGCTATGCAACTTCAAGATTACTTTGACCAGTTAGTTCCGAATTGGGATAGGGAGGTTACTCCGGAGAGGCTGGAATGCCTCAGCAATATCGTTAAGGAGCTAGGTATCAAACTTGGGAGTCATGTACTTGACATTGGCAGCGGCACAGGCATTCTATTGCCTTTTCTAATTGAGGCAGTAGGAGGCGAAGGAAGAATTATAGCCTTAGATCTCTCGGCAAAGATGTTACTTGAGGCTAAAGCCAAGGGATTCCAGTCCATTGTGGATTTTGTTCAAGCAGATGCAACAGCTATCCCATTGCCGCATAACTGCATTGATTTAGCTATATGCAATAGCGTTTTCCCTCATTTCAACAACAAAGCTAAAGCGCTAAAGGAAATAGCCAGAGTGCTTAAAAGCAATGGCCAGTTAGTCATCTGTCATACTGCCAGCCGAGATGCTATCAATCAACTGCATCAATCTATTGGTGGTATGGTTGGCGCTGATCTTCTGCCAGATGAAACCGAGCTAAGAGAACTAATAGGGCAGATTGGTTTGACAGTAACCAGCTTGGAGGATAATCCCAAACGCTATCTAGTTATTGCCAAGAAGGTGATTCGACCTCCAGACTAATATCCAAAGCCTTGACTGAGTGGGTGAGGGCGCCAATTGAAATAAAATCAACGCCAGTTTCAGCTACATCTCGAACCTTGTCCAAAGTAATTCCTCCAGAGGCTTCAATCAAAGCACGACCATGAACAAGTTTTACTGCTTGGCGCATGTCTTCTAAAGACATATTGTCCAGCATAACGATATCTGCCCCAGCCTCAGTGGCTTCCAAGGCTTCTGGTACAGTTTTGACCTCCACTTCGATCTTTAGCCTTTTTGGAGCATTTTGCCGAGCCTTGGCTATAATTTCCTTGAGGCTTAATCCGCAGCTACGCAGAGCTGCCACATGGTTATCTTTGATGAGAATGCCATCCCCTAAATTCATGCGGTGATTTTCGCCACCACCTACCCTGACAGCATATTT
>PCSL01000079.1:0-1927 GCA_002772325.1 Chloroflexi bacterium CG23_combo_of_CG06-09_8_20_14_all_45_10 | reverse complement strand
GCAGCCCCTTAACGCTTTCCACGTAGCGATTTGTCTCTGAGGCAATGCCAGATAGCCTTTGCAGGAAGTTCAAAGCCACCCTCTCCGAATTAAGAATGCTGCAATAGCTACCTTTTATCTTAGCCACTACATCACCTGGCTTAACCTTGGCTCCATCTTCAAGAATAGCCTCCCACGTCAACTTGGGGTCAACTCGATGAAAAACCCGTTTGGCTACCTCAATACCAGCTAGAACACCTTTACTCTTCACTACAATAGAGGCAGCCCCTTGCTGGTCATGAGGTATTAAAGCCTCGGTAGTAACATCGCCCCTGCTGAGGTCTTCAGCTAAAGCGCGGTCAATAATCTCTTCAACTTGGGTTGGGATTAGCATTTTTTCGCCGTTTAGTTGTCACCCTGAGCGCTAGCGAAGGGTCTCTAGATTCTTCGCGGAGCCTGTCCTGAGCGAGATTCTTCGGTCGCTTCTCTCCCTCAGAATGACAGGAAGCGAAGGACTCAGAATGACAGGTAGGGTTATTAATCAAACGCATTTTTATGCTTGAAAATTATATGTCGTTGCCAGGCAGGTGATGTCTGAGGAAAATCGGTGCGGAAATGGGCACCCCGACTCTCCTTGCGAAGCAAAGCAGCCTCAGTCATGATTCTGGCACATAATACTAAATTGTTCATCTCATAAGAGGGGCGGTCAATAGGTGTGGGAAAGGGGCACCAGGTAGCCAAAATGCTTGCTACCTGGCTTAAGCTCTCACCGGAACGAATAATACCTACTTTATCCCACATAAGAGACTGTAAATTGGGTAGATTAAGTGGAGGTATGGTGGGCAAGGGCTGACGTTCGGGAAGGAAGTAGAGCTCTTCACGCAGTCCTTGCCTTGTTTGGAGTTCTTCCTCAGGCGTGCTTGCCATGATAGCGGGCTGGGCAATCATCTTGGTTCTTTCCACGACTCTTTTGCCGAAAACGACTGATTCTAGCAGTGAGTTTGATGCTAGCCTGTTGGCTCCGTGTACTCCAGTGCAGGCAGTCTCGCCAGCAGCAAATAGCCCCGAGACATTTGTCTCACCCCACTCATTTACCTTTACCCCTCCCATGAGGTAATGAGCCGCTGGGGCTACTGGTATCAGCCCTTTCGTAATATCCAAGCCGTGATCCCAACAAAAGCGGTAGATATGGGGGAAGCGAGTGGTAATTAACCGAGGGGGCAAATGGGTAACATCCAGGAAGACTCTATTGCTGTGGGTTTTCTTCATCTCGTAGACGATACTTCGAGCTACTACATCCCTTGGTGCCAACTCAGCTTCAGCAGCATAATCTGGCATAAAGCGATGGCCTTCCACATTTCTAAGTATGCCACCCTCTCCTCTTACCGCCTCAGAGATGAGGAAGGGGGCTACCCCGGGCAGGCGAAGCACAGTAGGGTGAAACTGGAAAAATTCCATATCACTTATCTCAGCTCCAGCCTTAAAAGCTAAAGCTATTCCATCACCGGTAACCACATCGGAGTTAGTGGTATATTTGAACAGTCGTCCGGCACCACCAGTAGCCAAAACAAGAAATTGGCAGCCATACTCCTCAACAGAGCCAGTCCGCCAATCAAGAGCTTTCACTCCCTTTATCCTGCCATTCTCTACTAGAATCTGATTAGCCAAGCAATACTCCAGAACCTTAACCGGCCTGGACCTCACCTGCTGAGATAAGGTAAGCTCGATGTGTTCCCCTGTAGCATCTCCACCAGCATGGATAACGCGTGGGACGCTGTGAGCTGCTTCCCTGGCCAAGGTAATTTCACCGTTCAGGGTATCGAAAGGGACCTCAAATCTGATTAAGTCAGCGATGCACTCAGCAGCCTCATCAGTTAAAATGCGCACTGCCTCAGCATCACACAGGCCATTTCCTGCAGCTATGGTGTCTTTGAAGTGAAGCTCGGGG
>PCSL01000108.1:18560-18682 GCA_002772325.1 Chloroflexi bacterium CG23_combo_of_CG06-09_8_20_14_all_45_10 | reverse complement strand
AGTCACAGCTCATCTTGAGTTTAAACAGGCTCTGGCAATCCGTTGTGCCATTGCGAGGAGTGAGATTTCTCGTTTTACTCGGAACAGGCTCCGCAATCCCCCGGGGTTCTCCCGGGCAAATA
>PCSL01000108.1:9430-18516 GCA_002772325.1 Chloroflexi bacterium CG23_combo_of_CG06-09_8_20_14_all_45_10 | reverse complement strand
ATTCCTCTCCCATCAAGGGAGAGGAGACTTTTCTGAGATTGCTTCGCCGGAGCCTGCCCTGAGCGTCAAGAGATTCTTCGCTTCGCTCAGAATGACAGGAAGCGAAGGGGCTCGTAATGACAAAGAAGGAAGATTAAAGTGTCACTAATCATGTGAACGAGTACATTGGGTTGCATTAATTTCATAAGCGTGGTAAAGTTAACTGAGCCTTTAAATCAGTCCCGTGAGGCTGGTAAGGGGAAATATGTTAAGGCAAATCGCACTAAAAGCCTCTTGCCAGTTTGAAGGCAGGAGGTTTTTTAATGTCTGAAAAGGTTCTCATGGCCTCAGTAGATATGAGGCGGGCCTTGGCTCGTATTGCCCACGAGATTATAGAAAAAAACAAAGGTACTAAAGACGTTGTGCTCGTGGGTATGTGGACTCGAGGAGTACCCTTGGCTCACCGCTTAGCTAGTGCCATCCAAAGTTATGAAGGAGTCTCTATTCCTGTAGGCGCTTTGGATATTGGTCTTTACCGCGACGATATTTCTTATCTGGGATTGAAGCCAGTGACTCAGAACACCGATATTCCCACGGACATCACTGATAAACAAGTAATCCTGGTTGATGACGTGCTCTATACGGGACGAAGCATTCGAGCAGCTATGGATGCCCTCGTGGATTTAGGGCGTCCCAAATCCATTCAGTTGGCTGTGCTTATTGACCGTGGTCATCGGGAGCTTCCTATCCGAGCTGATTACGTGGGTAAGAATATACCCAGCTCCAGAGATGAGGAAATACAGGTTCAACTAGAAGAAACCGATGGCGTGGATAGGGCGACAATAAAAGAAAAGCAAAATGTAAAAAGCAAAAGGTTTTTAAGATGAGTCTGGCCAATAGAAGTCTAGTGACTATAGATGACTTATCCAACGGGGAAATCGAGGCATTGTTTTCCCTGGCGGATGAAATGGCGGAATTGATAAATGATCAGTCTAAGGTATGTCAGGGAAAAATCATGGCGAGCCTGTTTTTTGAGCCAAGCACCAGGACTCGGCTGTCTTTCGAGACTGCAATGCATAGACTCGGTGGCCATGTCATAAGTGCGGTTGATATAGGTGCAACCTCTCTGGCTAAAGGTGAAAGCATTGCCGATATGGCGAGGGTGGTTGGGAGTTACGCCGATATAATTGTTATTAGACACCCGTGGGAGGGAGCAGCCAGGGTAGTTGCTGACTATGCTGGTATCCCGGTGATAAATGCTGGTGATGGAGGGCATGAACATCCAACCCAGACGTTGTGCGACCTTTACACCATCAAGAAGGAGAGACAAACAATTAAAGGTCTGAAGATTGCCCTGTGGGGAGACTTGAAATACGGGCGAACGGTACATTCCTTGGCTTATGTGCTAGCTAGGTTTGGCGCAACTATCCTTTTCCATCCTGCGTCGGGGCTTGGGATGCCGGAACACGTCTTGAGGAAGCTAACTACGGAATATAAGGGTGAACTGAAAAGGTATGAAGCCCTGGATCAGGTGGCTAAGGGGGGGCTTTTCCCTATAGATGCCATATATATAACGCCAAGTATTCCGCATCAACTTGCTATGATGCCTGACATTAGTATTCAAGTCGAGTTGAAGACAGGGGTAGATGCCTTATATGTCACCAGGCTTCAGGAGGAAAGGCATACGCCGGCGGTAGAAAGACAGGGGGTGAAGAAGGATTACCCGGTGGTGGATAAGAAACTTCTTAAGGAAAAGGAGTTTAAGAGAACACTTGTTATGCACCCACTGCCTCGTGTTGACGAGTTGGCCTATGAACTGGATGCTGACCCCAGGAGCATGTATTTCAAACAAGCTGCTCGCGGAGTGCCTGTCAGAATGGCGCTTATAGCCCTACTGTTGGGGGCTAAGGAAGTCACCATTCCTAAAGAGGATGATTCCTTTGTTCAAAAGGTGGACTATCCCATTTATAGGCGGGATTCTGGAGTCAGATGCCCTAATCCACTTTGCGTGTCAAACCAAGAAACAGAGGTAAGGTATATAAATCCTGAGTTCAAAATAGTAAGCCTCAAGCCTTTGACATTGAGGTGTATCTATTGTGAACATGAGCTTCAGCCTCAATATATCGCCAGTTCAGACTGGCATCAAGGAATGTTGGAGAACAAGAAATACCATAGCGCCGACAGCTGGCTGGTTCGAAGAATCAAACCAGGAAATCTGATTATTTTTGATACGAAAAATGAAGCTGAGACTCGGGGATTTAAGCCTAGCAGCTATGTCAGATGATGAATAACAATTCTATTCCCTTGCTTATCCATGGTGGCCGTATAGTTGACCCTAGTCAGGGTATAGATCAAGTTGGTGATTTACTTGTTGACGAGGGCAAGATTATGCAGTTAGGCGGCACTGTCATCCTGAGTGAAGCGAAGGATCTCGAAGTGAAGCAACGTCTGGTGCTCGATGCTACGGGCTTAGTCATTTGCCCTGGCTTCATAGACCTTCATTGTCATCTTCGTGAGCCCGGCTTTGAGGATAAGGAAACTATTGCCACTGGGACAAAAGCAGCCGCCGTAGGCGGCTTTACTACCATTTGTTGTATGCCAAATACGAATCCACCGCTAGATAATCGAGTAACTGTAGATTATGTGAAAGAGAAGGCAGGTAAAGAAGGTTTTGCGCATGTTCTCCCTATAGGTTGTATCACCAAAGGGAGGAAAGGTGAAGAAATTTGTCAGATGGCTGAGCTGGCTGAAGCTGGAGTGGTTGGCTTTAGCGACGATGGCGACCCTGTAATGAGCTCACAAGTTATGCGTAGTGCCATGGATTATAGCCACGCCCTTGGCTTGCCAGTTATCGACCATTGTGAAGACAAGGCCTTGAGCCATGGTGGAATTATAAATGAAGGTTGGGTATCTGCCAGGTTGGGATTAAAGGGGATACCAGCAGCCGCTGAGGAAAGCATGGTAGCTCGTGACCTCGTTTTTGCAAAGTTAACTGGAGCTAAGGTTCATATTGCTCATGTAAGCACTCGTGGCTCAGTGGAGCTTATACGCCATGCCAAGGAGAAGGGAATTTTGGTCACTGCTGAAGTCACTCCTCACCACCTAACACTAACCGAGGAAAGGATTATGGGGCACTATGCTCCTGAGTTGTCATTGCGAGCGAAGCGAAGCAATCCCTTGGCCTATGATACTAATGCCAAAGTGAATCCACCACTGCGGACTGAAGATGACATAAAGTGCTTAGTTGAAGGACTCAAGGATGGGGTCATTGATGCTATTGCTACCGACCATGCTCCCCATACCTTGGCGGACAAAAAATGTGAATTAGAGCTAGCTGCATTTGGCATTAGCGGGTTTGAAACTGCCTTTGGCTGTCTCATGGATTTGGTGCATAGAGGAGAGGTAAGCTTAGCTACGCTTATCTCTAAGCTGACTTGTGAGCCAGCGAGAATTATTGGCAAGGATAGTGAATTAGGTACTTTGAAGATAGGTGCTCCAGCCAACATCACCATATTTGACCCTGAGCGAGAATGGGTGGTGGACAGTCGCAAATTTGTCTCTAAAGGCAAGAATACCCCCTTCGATGGCTACCAGTTTAAGGGCAAAGTAATGGCAACCATAGTTAACGGCAGGATAGCTTACATAGATGATTCCCTTGTCATTGCGAGGAGCGAAGTGACGAAGCAATCTCATGGCTAAGAAAGCAATTTTAGTTCTTGTGGATGGCTCAGTTTACGAAGGCTATTCCTTTGGTGGTGAACCCACCACTTATGGTGAAGTGGTGTTCGATACCAGCATGACTGGTTATCAGGAAATGCTTACCGACCCATCATTTGCCGGTCAGATTTTGGTGCCTACTTATCCTTTGATTGGCAACTATGGTATCAATGAAAAGGATTTTGAATCGAAGCAAATTCAGGTGAGAGGGTTAGCCGTTCGAGAATATTGCCTCCAACCAAGCCATTGGCAGAGCACCCGCACTTTACATGAGTTTCTTGTGGCTTATGGCATTCCTGCCATCAGCGGCATAGACACCCGTGCTTTAACCCGACATTTGAGGTCGGAAGGAGCCATGATGGGAATCCTCACTTCAGAAATGACGGCTGAAGAGGCGCTGAGGGAGCTAAAGACCTTACCTAGATATGATGTTACTGATTTTGTTCGCCAGGTTAGCACGGAAAAGGCTTATGAATGGCAACCGAATACGCCTGTCACTACGAGCCCACCTTCCCTGTCATTGCGAGGAGCGTTAGCGACGAAGCAATCTCACATCGTAGTTATTGATTTAGGTTTGAAATACAGCATACTGCGCATCTTGAGTCAATTTGGCTGCCAGGTAATTGCTGTCCCCTACACCACTTCAGCAGAAGACATTTTAGCCTTAAATCCCGATGGCATTGTCCTGTCCCCCGGTCCTGGTGACCCTGTCCTTCTTGACAATATAACGGAGACAGTACAGAAGCTTATAGGCCAAAAGCCAATAATGGGCATATGCTTGGGACTTCAGGTTATAGGCAAGGCGCTGGGGGCTAAGACTTTCAAGCTGAAGTTTGGACACCGAGGCGGCAACCACCCCGTGCGTGATTTGGCTACCGGCAAGGTATATATCACTGCTCAGAATCACGGCTATGCCATAGACGGTGATACTTTAAAGGGAGGGCTTGAGGTCAGCCACATAAACCTGAACGATGGCACGGTGGAGGGGCTACGCCACCGAGAATTGCCCATCCTGGCCATCCAGTACCATTCCGAAGCGTCCCCCGGCCCCCTGGACAATATGTATCTATTTGAGAGATTTCTTGAGATGGTGAGGAGGAGAAAAATAAATATAGGGGGTTTTAGAGGGGCGAAGCCCCGCTTACATAACCACCACCTCCTCTCCTTTGAAGGAGAGGAGGATAAAGGGGGTGAGGTAGATAGGAGATGGTGAGGACATAATGGAACTTACACCACAAATTATTGGAGCTATTGCTGCGGTAGTTACAGCTGTTGGAGTCTTCCTTGGTCCAAGGCTCGTAGCGAAACGTAGCGAGGAAAAAGAAAAGCTTAAAAAGCACTTTCAGGATATAAGAAAGGAAGCAGA
Organism: Chloroflexi bacterium CG23_combo_of_CG06-09_8_20_14_all_45_10; assembly: GCA_002772325.1. Lineage (GTDB taxonomy): Bacteria > Chloroflexota > Dehalococcoidia > GIF9 > AB-539-J10 > 20-14-all-45-10. The sequence goes on along the minus strand of PCSL01000108.1, from coordinate 13,454 downwards.
AGATTCTGTATTTCATAGAAGCTATTCTTTGTGTTGGAATGAAAGTCTGACTGTCGAAAATAAAGGCGACTTAACTTTACCTTTTAAGTGCCATTTCTTACGGGAAACCGGAGAATGGGAAGAGCTTATTGCAAGGGGTCAAACTCATAATAAAAAGGTTGACGATTTTGAAGCAGAATTAAAGAAAAAGCTGAAAGAAGAAACAGGCTTTCATGTACAGGATTATAGCGAAAAATTCCCTATGCCATGGTTTGATGTTATTGATAGTCATGTACTCGAGCCGCTTTTTGATAACTGGAACGCTTTAATTCAAGGGAGGGAACTTTCCTTTGATTTTGCACTGGCTACTATTAAACCTATAACCGTAATAAGCGGAGTTTCCACGGTAGAGCTAAGAGTTAAAGCATGGCCATGCGGTGTATTTAGTGAACATTCTTATGCTCAGCGTTGCAAATCTGCGCTTATTGCCCTCCAAAATGACCAGCAGTTTGCCCAAAAAACAATCGAATTGCGTCAGAATGGACAGTCCTTAGAGAAAAGCGCCGCAGAATTTAAAGTTAAACTGGTAAACAGTCTGAATGATATAGACAAATATCAATTAGGTAAAAAGTTCAAGAAACTCAACAATTGCCCAGTTTGTCAAAAATTCTAGGAGAATATGTCTAAACCATATAAGGTTTTAGTCATTGGCTTGGGGCCGATAATAATCGGGCAGGCGGCGGAATTTGAATTTGAGGGTGTAAGGCTATGAAATCAAAAAGCACTGTATATGAAAGCTCTCTAGAGTTGCTTAAGGATGTGGCAAGGGATGTGTTTAAGGGTGAGAATGTTACGGTCATTTTGTTTGGCTCAAGGGGCAGAGGGGATTACCTCGAAACCTCAGATATGGATGTAGGGATACTTTCGAAGGGGGAAGTGGATAAAAGCAAAATCACTTTATTCCGGGAGAGGATAGAGAATTCAAATATGCCCTACAAAGTGGATGTGGTTGACCTATCCCAGGCATCTAAAGAGTTCACTCAAGTAGTATTAAAGGAGGGAGTGATAATTTGGGAAAGTTAGAGCGAAGAATCAAGGACGTGGAGAAAGCTTTGCGAACATTGAAGGAGATATCTTGTGAGCCTTATTCGGTAGTGGTCAGGGATGCCGCTATTCAGAGGTTTGAATATACCTTTGAGGCATTCTGGAAATTCTTAAGAGACTATCTAAGGGAGGCTGAAGGCATTAGGTGTAACTCACCTAAGTCATGTTTCAAGGAGGCTTTGGGTGCTGGACTTATAAGCGAGGAGAAGACTGTGACCTGCCTTGAAATGACCGATAATAGAAATTTGACCGCGCATACTTATATAGAGCAGATAGCTGAGCAAATATATAGAAAGATAGAACAGTATTACAAACTTATGGAGGCTATTTTTAATCTCGCTAAGGCAAAATTGCAAAATAAAAACTAGATGGAGTTAAAATAGAGTTTAAAAGTGTCCAAAATATCTAAAGTATTAGTCATTGGCTCGGGCCCCATAATAATCGGGCAGGCGGCGGAGTTCGATTATTCCGGCACTCAGGCCTGCCGGGCTTTGCGTGAAGAGGGCATTACCACGGTCTTGGTGAATTCCAACCCAGCGACTATCATGACTGATGAGGGCATTGCTGACATCGTCTATATTGAGCCGCTTACTGTGGAAGTCTTGGCCCGTGTGATTGAAAGGGAACGCCCTGATGGCTTACTGCCTACCCTAGGCGGGCAGACGGGGCTCAACCTGGCAGTGGAGCTGGCTAATGCCGGGGTACTTGATAAATATAGTGTGAAGTCTCTGGGCACACCTATAGAAACGATAAAGAAAGCTGAGGAAAGGTCTTTATTTAAGAAGCTTCTTATCGATATTGGTGAGCCTGTGCCTATCAGTGCCACAGTGAAGTCAGTAGAAGAAGCTAAAGGACTGGCAAAGTCCATTGGTTTGCCTCTGATTATCCGGCCCTCTTATACCTTGGGTGGCACTGGTGGTGGTATCGCCCATACTATGGAGGGACTTGAATCTGTGGTTGCCAACGGCTTGGACAATAGCATGAGCCACGAAGTCTTGGTAGAGCAATGTGTTTTGGGCTGGAAGGAAATTGAATTCGAAGTCATGCGAGATGGTGCTGACAATTGCATTGCTGTCTGCAGCATGGAAAATGTTGACCCTATGGGGGTGCACACTGGGGACAGCATCGTGGTAGCTCCTAGCCAGACGCTAACTGACAAGGAATACCAGATGCTCCGGTCGGCCAGCCTGAGAATTATTAGGGCTTTAGGCATTGAAGGTGGTTGCAATATACAGTTTGCTCTTACCCCCCATCCTGTAGTGGCGGAAAAGTGGGCTCCAGACCAAAGAAAGGTTACCCAAAGCCAGTATTACGTAATTGAGGTCAACCCGCGCGTTAGCCGTAGCTCAGCCCTGGCTAGCAAAGCCACTGGCTATCCTATTGCCCGTGTGGCGGCCAAAATAGCCATAGGCAGAAGGCTTGATGAAATACCTAACAGGGTTACCGGAAAGACATTAGCATCTTTTGAGCCGGCTCTGGACTACTGCGTGGTTAAAATTCCAAGGTGGCCCTTTGATAAATTTGCTTTGGGTGATCGAGATGTTGGCAGCCAGATGAAAGCTACTGGTGAGGTAATGGCTATTGCTAGGTGTTTTGAAGCTGCCTTGCAAAAGGCAGTTCGCTCTTTGGAATTTGGCAAGCGCACCCTCCTCTGGGAAGACTCAAGCTGGAGCAAGGGAAAGGGGCTTGATTCCTACCCACTTCACCCCAATGACTTAAGAGTATGGGCGATTACGGCAGCGCTGAGAAGGGGAGCTACACCTGAGGAACTCTCTCAACGTACTGGAATAGACCCCTGGTTTATCTACAAGCTTCAGAACATCGTTGACATGGAGAGACGACTTCTCTCTGAGCCATTGAAGCCGGAGCTTTTATGGCAGGCAAAGCGGCTTGGTTTGTCTGATGAGCAGATTGGCACTTTGGCTGATAGATTGCCGGAACAGGTAAGACAGGCTCGCCATGAATGGGGAATCCTTCCCGTTTACAAGATGGTGGATACCTGTGCTGCCGAATTTGATGCTGAGACCCCTTATTTCTATAGCACTTATGAGAAGGAGAACGAAGCTGAGCCTTTAGAAGGCAAAAAAGCTGTGGTTATCGGCAGTGGTCCCATACGCATTGGGCAAGGAATTGAGTTTGACTATTGCTGTGTCCACTCAGCCTGGGCACTTCAGGAGGCAGGCATAAAGAGTATCTTGGTTAATTCTAATCCAGAAACAGTTTCCACTGATTTCGATACCAGCGCTCGTCTTTACTTCGAAGCCTTGGATGAGGAGAGCATTCGGGACATACTGGAGAATGAAGGTATTGCGAGCCCTTCGCCTCATGTCATTCTGAGCGCAGCGAAGAATCTCCAAGGGCTCAGGGCAGGCTCCGCGAAGCAATCTCCAGCCTCCATTGTTCAATTTGGTGGGCAAACAGCCATCGACATGGTTGAGCCGCTGGCTCGGAGTAACATGCCAATACTCGGCTCGGGTGCTGAAGCCATAGATATAGCTGAGGATCGTCATCGCTTCGAGGATTTCCTGGATAGGTTAGGTATTCTTCAGCCACCGGGGGCTGGTGTGTTTTCTATCGAAGAGGCATTAAATGTAGCTAAATCTTTGGGTTATCCGCTGCTTGTCCGTCCTAGCTATGTCCTAGGCGGTAGAGCTATGGAAATCGTGTATAACGAAACTGAATTAATCCGTTACTTGACATTGGCTCTAGAACTAGATAGTCAACATAGGGTACACATTGACAAATACCTGCAAGGCAAGGAAGTTGAGGTAGACGCAGTTAGCGATGGAGAGAGGGTGCTTATTCCAGGCATAATGGAGCATATTGAACGAGCTGGTGTGCATAGTGGGGATGCCTTAGCTATTTACCCTGGAGTGAATTTGACCGAAGAAGAAGTGAATACCATGGTGGATTACACCACTAAAATTGGGACAAGTCTTGG
>PCSL01000108.1:1493-9424 GCA_002772325.1 Chloroflexi bacterium CG23_combo_of_CG06-09_8_20_14_all_45_10 | reverse complement strand
AGGCTTAATGAATGTCCAAATGGTAATCATGAGAGAAAATGGCCATTCGTCGGTATATGTTTTTGAGGTAAATCCCCGAGCTAGCAGGACTGTTCCTTTTATTTCCAAGGTGACTGGCGTGCCATTGGTGCGAATTGCCACCAAAGTGATGACTGGAGTTAGCCTTAAAGAGCAAGGTTATGAAGGTGGATTATGGAAGAGACAAAAGTTAGTTGGTATAAAGGCCCCTGTTTTCTCTATGTCCAAGCTAATCGGGGTGGATAATTACCTTGGTCCAGAGATGAAATCCACCGGTGAGGTTATGGGAGTTGATTACACTTATGAGGCTGCCTTAATTAAGGCGCTTATAGCCGCAGGGTTAATGTTGCCACCAAAAGGCAGTCTTTTGCTTAGCATCGCAGATAGGGACAAAGGTGAATCCGTCCCCTTGATTAAAAAGTTACATTCTCTTCACTACAGTCTCTATGCCACGGAAGGCACGGCGGCCATGATTGACTCCATAGGACTTCCAGTGAAAATGGTAACCAAGAAGCTAAGTGAAGGGCATCCCAATGTTATCGATGTTATTCAGGATAATTCTGTAAACGGAGTAATTAACACTGTTACCGGAGGGCGTGTTTCCTTGAAGGATGGGTTCAATATCAGGCGTGCCGCAGCAGAGAAGAGGATACCCTGTTTCACCTCACTGGATACCATCCAGGTAGCTGTAGAAGCGCTGGCAAGTACGAGCCAAATTTTTAATGTTCAGCCGCTCAGGGAATACTTAAGAAAATCAAAAAGCGAAAGTTAATAAAAGATTAAAATGCAAAGGTCAAAGATACAGAGCAAAATGCAAAAATTTTTGGGTTTTGATTTGTCATTTTGATTTTTGACCTTTGATTTTTGATTTTCTTTTATTTTTGCTTTTTTATCTTTGAATTTTGATATATTGTCAGGATTTTGGTATGGAACAAGTCCTTGCTTCCATTATCTCTAATACAGAATTTATGCCCGGTGTAAATCTTATCTGGCTTGAAGCGGCCGATATAGCTGCCACAGCTCAGCCAGGGCAGTTCATTACAGTGTGCTGTGAAGGTTTAATGTTACGTCGCCCCTTTAGTGTGCATCAGGCGGATTCGAGCCGAATTGCTCTTCTGTTCAAAATAGTAGGTAGAGGCACTCTTTGGCTGGCGCAACGCCAAAGAGGTGATAAAGTAGATATTCTTGGACCTTTGGGTAACGGATTTAGCGTGGAACCAGAAGCAAGGAACTTGCTGCTGGTCGCTGGGGGCATTGGTATTGCCCCACTCGTTTTCCTGGCTCAACGCAGCGCTGCACAACATTCGGTAACCTTGATTTACGGAGCGAGCATGGCTAAGGAACTCTACGCATTCTCGTCGTTATCTCTCACCTTTAATTCCCCTCTCTCGAAAGGAGAGGGAAAGAGAAGGTGTGAAGAGCGAAGCAATCTCCTGTCTTTGCCTGACTCTATTCGATTTATTCCCGTTACCGAGGATGGCAGCATGGGCAAAAAAGGCATGGTGACTGATATACTACCTGATTTCCTGGATTGGGCTGACCAGGTTTATGCTTGTGGGCCAATAAATATGTATAAGACGATGTCAGACCTAATTTGTCATTCTGAGGGAGCCCTTCGCTCCCCTTGTCATTCTGAGCGTAGCGAAGAATCTAATCCCGCTCAGGGTAAACTCCGCGACCCGAAGAATCTCCTCTTCAGTTCCTTCCTATCGTCAGGACTCAGAGCTTCGGCTCACCAGGATAAAGTCCGCAAAGAGTCTAAGCTAAAGAGATGTCAGGTTTCTCTTGAAGTGCGAATGGGATGTGGCATTGGAGCTTGCTACGGCTGTACCATAAATACAAGGAAAGGACTAAAGAAAGTGTGTCACGATGGACCAGTATTTGAATTAGATGATATTCTATGGGAGGAGGTAAGTATATGACGACTCACTATGTGGAAAATTCTAAATCCTAAGCACCAAATCCTAAACAAATCCAAATATCTAAATCCAAAACAGTTTTGAACATTTGGATTTTGATATTGTTTAGAGTTTGGAACTTAGAATTTGGGATTTCTCAGTCGGAGGTGGGAATATGACCGTAGTTACTAAAGATATCATATTGCAAACAAAGGGAAATTGCGACATCCTCGATATAACCTCTCAAGTAGCAAGGAAGGTAGAGGAATCCGAGGTAAACAATGGCATAGTAACTCTGTTCACAAGTGGCTCAACAGCCGGGATAACCACTATCGAATATGAGCCAAGGCTTCTTTCTGATTTTGAAAGCATGTGGGATAGAGTAATACCTCAAAATATCCCCTATGAGCACAACAAAACTTGGGGAGATGGGAACGGCCATTCCCATGTGCGTGCTTCTATGCTCGGCGCCTCGCTGACCATACCCTTTGTAAACAAAAGATTGACTTTGGGCACCTGGCAGCAGATAGTTTTCCTCGACTTTGATAATCGCCCCAGGTCGCGTAAGATGGTGCTCCAGATCATGGGCGAATGAAGGATGTTGGCTGCGAGGAATAAGGTGCCGAAGCAATCTCGGTATGGTGGCTTTTCATGAGATTGCCACGCTTTGCTCGTTGCTAACACCGTGTGTAGACCGAGCCCCATTTTTTAAATCCTAAAAGCAATGGGATAACAGCCATGTCGGCTAGCTCAAACAAGTGGATAGTGCTCTCAGCCTTGATGCTTGGTGGTATCATGGGACCCCTTGATGGCAGCATCGTCAATGTAGTTTTACCCACCGTAGCCAATTTTTTTGAGGCTGAGATTGCCACTGCCCAATGGGTGCCCATGATTTATTTCCTCACCATAAGCAGCTTGCTCCTGTTTTATGGTCGACTAGGCGATATCTGGGGATATAAAAGGGTTTATCTCTACGGTCTTGGTAGTTTTGTCATCGCTTCGGCTCTATGCGGCTTATCACCTAGCATCTACTGGCTCATCATATTTCGGGCGCTTCAAGGTTTAGCCGCAGGCATGATGATGTCCGTCCCTTATGCCATAATCGTGCGTGCTTTTCCTGACGCCGAGCGAGGCAAGGCTCTAGGTATCAACGCTATCGTGATAGCCCTGGGCTTAGCTATAGGCCCGTCACTAGGCGGCTTTATCACTGCTCACCTGGGATGGCGCTTTATATTCTTTATCAACGTGCCCATTGGCATTGCCGCGGTCATCTGGGGCTCTCGGGTTATACCAGAGGAGAAGGGGAAGCCAGGCGGGCTAGATATTCCCGGGACTGCCTTAGCTTTCTTAGCTTTATCATCCCTTCTCCTTTTGGTCAACCGAATTCATAAATGGGACATCCTCTCCATAAGCTCCACTTGCATATTTGTCTTATGTGCAGTTGGCTTTATCTTTCGGGAGAAAAGCACGACTCAACCCATGCTCCACTTGGGCTTATTTTCCAACCGCCTGTTCTCTCTAGCTAACTTGAGTGCCTTGCTAAATTTCATGTCCCAGTATATCTTGGTATTTGTCACACCCTTTTACCTTCAAAGGGCGTTACATTACACCCCTGACGAAATGGGGTTGGTGATGACTTCCTTTCCCTTGGTAGTTCTGGTGGTGGCGCCATTTGCCGGCAGCCTTTCTGACCGAATTGGCTCTAGATTTCTTTCTTGCGCTGGGGCTGCAATCTGCGCTCTAAGCCTGGTCCTCTTAAGCCAACTGCTGACTGCTGACAGCTATCAGGTGACAGCTTTAAGTGTTGCCTGGAGATTGGGATTATTTGGCTTAGGCACAGGCATGTTTCAATCTCCCAATAACAGCACTGTCATGGGTAATGCCCCTAAACCTCATCTTGGCACAGCTTCGGGAATATTGGCTACCATGCGAAATGTAGGCATGGCCTTGGGCATTGCCACCGCTGGAGCTGTGCTTTATAGCTTCGTGCCCCCAGAGATACTAGCACAGCCTTATCTAGATGCCTCCCAAGTTGCTCCCTTTGTCTCTGGGCTTAAATATGCTTATATTACCGGTGCTGTGCTTACCGGCATTGCTTCTATAACCTCGGTGATTCGCTGATTTCTATGATAGCATTTGAGGCAAGATGTAGCACCACAGCTATGGGCATAATGCCCCATAGGGACATTTACCGGGCACTTGAGCTTGCTTTAAGTCTGGACATCCCCTTCTATCCACAGCTTTCCAACGTGAGCATTTACGAAGATATGTATATTCAAGTATCGCAAAATTTCCCTGGTATAACTATCGATTTTGATAAGGAGAGGCTCGTATTCAATACCGCAAGTTTTGAACAGGAACTTGACGGGTACTTTATGAAGATGGATCGCCCGGAGACTTTCACCCTCACTAAAGAGTATTCCGCAGTATTTCACAAATTCCTCTCTAAGGAGCTTCGAGGTTATAAGGCTATCAGGGGGCAAGTCACTGGGCCAGTGAGTTTTGGCTTTAAGGTGCTTGATGAAAGCCTCAAGCCAATCATTTATAACGGTGAAGCAAGGGATGTCTTATTCGATTTTATCCAAAAGAAAGTCAACATCCAGTATCAGGAACTTAGAAAGAGGAATCCTAATGCCTTTGTCTGGCTGGATGAGCCAGGGCTAGGTTATGTATTCAGTGGCCTTTCCGGGTATAACGAGCAACATGCTAAGGAGGATTACTATAATTTTCTTCAAGGGTTGGAGGGTCCTAAAGGACTGCACCTATGTGCTGATGTGAACTTGCCTTACTTACTGGAGTTAGGAGTGGAAATCCTATCCTTCGATGCCTATCAGATTGAGTTCATGCCCCGGGAGTATGCTACTAGTGTTGCCGAATTTCTCAAGCGTGGTGGGGTCATCTCGTGGGGCATTATCCCTACAGAATCCGCAACTCTGGCGATAGAGACACCAGCGACACTGGCGGCGATTCTTTCAGATGAGGCTGTTTAAAAATGTAGTTGCCCAATTTATTGGGCGACTGTGCCTGATAAATCAGGCAACTACAAAAATCTGGGGGTGAAATACCTCTGAGATGGCTGAAATTGAACAAGGAATCAAAATTAAACAGCCTATTCAGATTACTGGGAGGTAATCTCGCAAAATACAGGTTTGTCCTTGAACCAGATTGCCGAGCAGGCTTTGGTAGCGCCGGCAAGGTGCTGTCTTAGAGATGTTATCCAGGCTGGTTTTAGCGGCGAGATAACCGGGCAGGTAGCAGAACGAGAGCAAGTTTCCAGCGTTGAGGAAGGGGTTATTGAGAAAGCGTTTGCCTTCTTACCAGAGCTCTCTCACATACTGAGAGATAAGTATGGTTTGTGAAAAAGGTAGAGTGCCGATTGTAGAAGCTGCCTTTGCTGACAGTTTGATTTCTCGGCCAAGGTTTTTGGCAATTTAGTGTAAAATAAACATTAGAGCGGTTGGGAAGCAGGAGATGCAACAATAATTCTCCCATCTCTAGTAAGGAGCGTAACATGAAAGTATTAGGTATCATGGGTAGCCCCAGAAGGCAAAGCAACACTGAGATTTTACTTGATGCAGCACTAGCAGGTGCTAAAGAGAGAGGAGCAGAGGCGGAAAAGGTAGCAGTTTCGGAACTCAAAATCTCACCATGTCGAGAAATATATGCCTGTCTCAAAGACGGCCAATGTGCCATTAAGGATGATATGCAGCGACTCTACGAGAAGCTTCTGGAAGCAGATCACATTGTTTTTGCTTCGCCAATATTCTTCTACGGCATTACCAGCCAGGCAAAGGCAATGGTAGATAGATGTCAGGCGCTTTGGGTGAGAAGGTATGTGCTGGGTATAGGGAAGGGGGACAACCGAATAAGGAGAGGAGCATTTATCTCGGTGGGCGCTACACAGGGCAAGAGGCTCTTTGATGGTGCAGTGCTCACGGTAAAATATTTCTTCGATGCCATCGGCGTGAAATATGCTGGTGACGTGTTAATCAGAGGAATTGATGGCAAAGCTCAGATTAAGGAGCACCCCACGGCTTTGCAAGACGCCTTCCATCTTGGTCAGCAGCTTGTGCATCCAGATACCAAGCGGTGATTTTGCGGCTTCCATCCCCGAGCCAGTAGACGTTGTGGGCATATTAATAAGATATAAATGGAAATCTGAATAAGTTCTGTTAATCTCCTGGCGCAAAAACCAATTGGGATTGACAATTTAATCAAGCTTAGCTAGGTCATCAAATTTCTACTACTTGACAAACTAGTAAGGAAAATCATATAATACTGAATTCAATAGAAAGCTTATTATAGGAGGCAAATATGGAGCAGGAGCATAAAGGCCTAATAGGTAAGTGCTTTGGTTCTACCACAGTTGGTCCACGGGGACAAGTAGTGATTCCAGTCGATGCCCGAAGAGAACTCGACATAGATGTTGGCACCAAGCTTTTGGTTTTTGGTCACTTTGGAGGTAGGGGGCTTATCTTTGTCAAGGTTGAGGCAGTGGAAGAGTTGCTTAACATCATGAGCCGCCGACTCACTGAGTTTACCAAGTTGCTCAAGGAAACTGAAACTGCTGATATTGGGACAGAGAAAGAAGGCAATCGAGGTTAATAGCCTGACCAAAACACATAGTGCAGTTATTTGTGCCAGATACTCTATAAAATTGCTGTTATAATGAGTGGTTTGCCAAAATAGAGAAGGGGTAAAAACAAAAATGAAGAAATGGCTAAGTCTAATAATAGCAGTCTGTTTAGTTGGTGTGGTTTTCACTGGTTGTGCTAGTTCAGAAAGCAATGCTCAAGAAACCGCTCAGGTTACCCGAGGTGACTTGACCATAAGTGTTTCTGTCAGTGGCAACTTAGAAATGCCACACAAGACGGATTTATCTTTCGGCACCACGGGCATGGTGGCTGAGGTGCTGGTGGATGAGGGGGATAGGGTAGTAAAAGGCCAACTGCTAGCCAAGTTAGAAGCTAGCTCCTTGGAATTAAGTGTAGAAATGGCACAGGATAGATGTGAAGCAGCACAGATTGAATACGAAATGGCAGAAAATAAGCTAGTGCAAACGATCTATCCTCATTATACCAGTATTTACGCTACCGATTTACCGGGGGCGTGGCTGGCTTTGGAGGAGGCCGGAAATAACTTAAAAGAGGCTCAGGAACTTCTGGAGCAAGGGAAAACTGAGGAGGCACAGGCCCTATTGGAACTGGTTGAGTCGAGTATAACTAAGGCACAGAAGAAATCGCAATCCAGAACATGGGCAGTGCCTCTTTCGGTTAAATTAGCGGAGCTACAGGTAGATGGAGCTAAGGCAGCCCTGGATATAGCCAAGCTGGAGTTAGCCAAGGCCAGGGTTGAATTAAGCAAGGCAACAATCACGGCTTCTTTTGATGGCATTGTAGCTGACATTTATATAAATGAAGGACAACAGCTTTCATCCATGACATACGCCAATCCGGCAATCTGCTTGATCGACCCTAGTGAGATAAAAATGAATGGCGTTATTGACGAGATAGACATCTCCAAGGTGAAGCTAGGACAGGAGGCAGATATCATTTTAGATGCTCTGCCTGATAAAGAAGTAAAGGGCAGGGTAACTTTTATCTCCCAAGCGGGAACGATTCAGACAGGAGTGGTATCCTACAAAACCATTATAACTTTGGAAAATCCTGATGAGGAGCTTAGAGATGGCATGAGTGCCACTGCTGAAATTATCCTCGACCGCCACGAGAATGTATTACTGATACCAAATCGAGCTATCCAGGGTAGTTGGGATAGTCCGTGGGTGGAAGTTCTTGCAAATGAACAAGTCGAGCAAAGGCGAGTTGAGTTGGGCTTGAGCGACGGGATAAAGACTGAGGTACTATCCGGGCTGGCGGAAGGAGAAAGTGTAATCTTTCCTGAGTCCCAGTTGCCCTTCAGGATGTTCGGTGGCTGATAGATGGTTGAGCTTGAGAGTATAACAAAAGTGTATAAAGCAGGTCGGACAGAGGTTCCGGCGCTTAGGGGAATAAGTTG
>PCSL01000108.1:0-1470 GCA_002772325.1 Chloroflexi bacterium CG23_combo_of_CG06-09_8_20_14_all_45_10 | reverse complement strand
TATCTATCATAGGGCCTTCGGGCTCGGGGAAGTCCACCCTGATGAATATCATCGGCTGCCTTGACAAGCCGACTTCAGGGCGATATCGCCTGGATGGGACCGAGGTAAGTGAGCTTAACGATAATCAATTGGCCGAGATAAGGAATAAAAAGATAGGCTTTGTCTTCCAAAGCTTTAACTTATTGCCCCGGACCACTGCTTTAGCCAATGTGGAACTGCCACTTATTTACAGTGGTGCCAGCAACCGACGGCAAAGAGCGTTACAGGTCCTGGAGTCAGTGGGATTAGCTCATCGGGTCAACCACAGACCAAGTGAGTTAGCTGGAGGGGAGCAACAAAGGGTGGCTATCGCTCGAGCCTTAGTAAATAATCCCTCTCTTATTTTAGCTGATGAACCCACAGGCAACCTTGACACCCAGACTAGCAAGGAAATCATGCTAATTTTTAAGCAATTGAATGAGCAAGGCATGACCATCGTTTTGGTTACTCATGAGCCAGATATTGCCGCTTATACCCAGCGCACCATCAAAATTCGCGATGGCCAAATAGAGGCATCGGAATGAAACTCTGGGATTGTTTCTCTACTGCGCTACGGGCTTTGCTTGGTAACAAGCTAAGGTCAGTTTTGACCATGCTGGGCATCCTGATTGGCGTGGCTGCCGTCATTTCTGTGCTATCTTTGGGAAGGGCACAGGGGGCTCTAGTAGAGGAGTCTTTTGCCACCTTGGGGTCCAACCTGATATACGTTATGCCTAGAGAGGCGGGCATAATGGGTGCGGGGGTGGGTGAGGCAACACTGACTTGGGAAGACGCCGAGGCAATTGCTCAAGGCGCCCCTTCAGTGGTGGGGGTGGCGCCAACGGCGCAGACTTACGCCCGGGTTATAGCTGGAAGAGAGAGCCTTAACAGTTTGATTGCCGGGGTGACCCCAGAAGCCGAATGGGTGGACAACTACGTCGTGGCACGAGGCACCTTCATTACCGAATCCGATTATAGGGCGAGGTCAAGGGTAGCTGTCCTGGGGAGCGAGGTAGCCAAGACCCTTTTTGGCGAGATGGACCCTATTGGCCAGAGCATAAGAATTGCTGGGCGTCAATTCCAGGTCATCGGTGTATTGGAAAGCCGGGGGATGGGATTTGGAGTTGAAGACCTCAGGGTCTATATTCCGTTATCCACCTTCTATGCCACTGTGGCAGCCTCACAGGTGGGCAGCCGCGGAAATAGCGTTGACATGATCAGCGTCCAGGTAGGGAGCAGCGACGGGCTGGAATCTGCCGAGCAGGAGATCACCGCTATTTTGCGGGACCTCCATGGCATCAAGGAGGGAGAAAGCGATGACTTCAGAGTTATCAGCGTGGAGTCCGTGGCGCGCCAGGTCACCCAGGTGATGGGAATAATCCAGCTCGTCCTTGCTGGCATAGCTGGTATATCCTTGCTTGTCGGCGGCATCGGGATTATGAATATCATGCT
>PCSL01000084.1:3295-9263 GCA_002772325.1 Chloroflexi bacterium CG23_combo_of_CG06-09_8_20_14_all_45_10 | reverse complement strand
ATTTAGGCTGCTTAATTTTGCCTCCGATACGAAACTAGATTTGTCTCATTCAGCTTTAATACCTGATCTCCCAAAAATTTTCGTAGTGCGACCTTTTAGGGACGTGCACGAGGCTAAAGCCTCGCACTACATTTTTAACACCCTCATTCTGAGCCCCTTCGCTTCCTGTCATTCTGAGCGAAGCGAAGAATCTCTTGACGCTCAGGGCAGGCTCCGGCGAAGCAATCTCTAACTAGCTAAGCTTGGCCGCCAAATCATATATTTTATCCACAACTTGCTTTAGGCTAAGTTTTTCTGTATCAATGATTATAGCATTGGCAGCAGGCTTAAGTGGTGAAATAGTGCGGTGGGTATCAATGTCATCGCGCCTCTTGAGGTCAGCAAGGGTAGCATCGTAATCTACCTTCCCTCCTCGCTCCAACAATTCCTTATACCTGCGATTAGCTCTCTCTTCGACGGAAGCAACCAAGAAAATCTTTAGTTCTGCCCAGGGTAAAACCACCGTGCCAATGTCTCTGCCCGCCATTATCACTTTCCCTTGCCGGGCTGCCATCCGCTGTTCTGACACCATCACCTGGCGCACCCCGGCCGCCTTCGATATCAAGGAAACTTGCTCCTCTATCTCAGGGCGAAGTAGCTCAGCAGAAACATCTTCACCATCAATAAGAGGGAAGAGATATCCTTCTTGGTGTGAAACGAAATCAAACTTAGTTATACCAGCTAGCTGAGAAAGCTCTTTTTCATTGGTAGGCGGAATGCCAAATTTAAGTGCTTTCCAGGTAAAGGCGCGATACATAAGGCCAGTATCGAAGAAAAAATAATTCATTTTTTTAGCTAGCAACGAGCCCACACTGCTCTTGCCTACTGCTACCGGGCCATCTATGGCAATTAGCGATTTCAAATTATTTCCTATCTTATCATCCTGGGGCAAGCTGACTCAAGGCAAAATTATTGGAAGGTAGTTATATAAATGGGTGGCAAAGCATTGACAAATTATTCTAGATGCCTATATTATATATGATTAGTTAAGTTTAGCTCAGGGTAATAAGAGAAAGTAGAGGGTGTTTAGAAATGTAGCTGCCCAATTTATTGGGCGAGTGTGCTTGTCTGCCACAGGCAGGCCTGATAAATCAGGCAACTACAGAAATTTGGGGGTGAAACACCTCTGAGATGGCTGAAATTGAACGGGGAATCAAAATTAAACAGCCTAGTAAAGTGGCAAAGGAGGTGGTGCCTATGGATGTAGATAGTTCGGGATGCTAAGATGCTAAATCAGGAATAAAGTAAAAGGAGGTAAAAATGAAGAAGGTTAAGTTAGGGTTAGTTTTGGGATTGGCTGTGGTGTTAGTAGCGGCATTTGCTTTACCTGGCTGTGTGCCAGAGGCTGCTCCGCCAGTGGCTCCACCAGTGGCGCCGCCGGTAGTTCCTCCACCGCCAGCAGGTCCTATCAAGATTGGCATTAACCTCTCATTGACGGGACCCAAAGCCTCGTTTGGAGTAATAGACCGGAACTCGCTAGAGATAGCACGTGCTAAGTTTGGTGTTACGGAAATAGGTGGTAGGCCAATCGCATTCATCGTTGAGGACAACCGAGGAGACCCGTCAATTGCCAAATCGGCTGAGGAGAAGTTGGCTACCCTGGATAAAGTGGATCTGATAATCGGAGGTTATTCCAGCGCCTGTGGTGTGACCCAGGCTGCGGCGGCTAACGACCTCAAGGTTCCTCACATACTGGTAAACGCCTCAAAAGATGACATTACTATGGCAAACTATGAATGGGTATTCTCCGGCGCTAGAGTCCCGGCATCCCACTATGCCGATGCCATGTGGAGTTTTGTCGACGAAGTGCTCATTCCTGGGGGGGTGAAGAAGGTAGCCCTGTTTTATGAGATGACTGACTGGGGCACTAGCTCGGCAAAGGGTCTCCGCCCTGGCTTTGAGAAGAGAGGCATTGAGCTTGTCTATGACAGTCCATATGATTCCACGGCCACGGACTTTAAGCCTATGCTGACGGCGGTAAAGGCAGCTAAGCCAGACATGATTGTGGCTGTTTCCTATCTTATGGATGCCGGACTGCTTGCCCGGCAGGCGGCCGAGCTCAGGGTCAATGTTTTATGTTATATGGGTCAGGCCGGAGGCTACACCATGCCTGAGTTCCTGAAGTTGGCTGGTGAGAACGTTAACTACACAATGAGCACGGCAAACTGGAGCCGAATACCTGCTTGGAAAGGCGAGATAGCTGGTGTGAAGTGGACTAACCAGGAATATTACGATGCCTACCTGGAGACCTATAATGCAGAGCCTGATTACCATGGATCCCAGGGTTTTGCTGCCTGGCAAATAGCTCTGGATGCTCTGCTGAGGGTTGATGCTGCTGGGAAGCCCATTAACCGGGAGAACATCAAAGCGGCTCTTGAGGAGACAAAGCTGATGACAACCATGGGTTTGATAGAACATAAGGAGTGGACTGATGACATGGGGCACCATTACTACAACCAGGGCTTGCCCTTAACCTATATTGTGCAGTGGCTAAACATGAAGCAAGAGATTATCTGGCCTCTAGAGGGAAAAACGGCTGATTATGTCTTCCCAGTTCCCAAGTACGAGGAAAGGTGATAGAGAAAGGGGGGTATGAAGAATACCCCCCTTTCATGAATTAAGCTAAATTAAGATGGCTTTATTTGGTCAGACATTCGTTACTGGCATATTAATTGGAGGTATTTATGCTGTTATTGCCGTTGGCATGACCCTGATAATGGGGGTGATGAAAATCATCAACCTGGCTCACGGAGCCTTGATGATGGTGGGGATGTATGTCTGCCTTGCTCTGTTCAAATCTTTTGGGCTGCATCCATATCTGGGTATGATTCCAGCCATGATTATCCTCTTTGGCATTGGTTGGTTGCTTCAAAAATACTCCATTGAAAGAGTTTTTGGGGTGGAAACTATCTTGCCTGAGAGTCAGGTCCTGCTGACTTTGGCTCTTGGTCTGGGTATCACCGAAATCATCAGGCTCATATTTACTTCTAACTATCAGTGTGCCTATACACCGTTCTCTGCCAGGTGCTTTTACCTTGGCGGCATGTCAATCAGCCAACCTTATTTAGTTGGTTTTATCATTGCTATGGCTTTTGTTGCTGCGCTACATATCCTGCTTACCAGGACTGATTTAGGCCGCTCGGTTATAGCCACAGCTCAGGATAGGGATGCGGCCACATATATGGGAGTTGATGCCAAGCGGATCACCAATTTTACCTTTGCTTTAGGCACGGCTCTGGCTGCTGCTGGGGGAGCTATGCTTCTACCGATATTTTATACCTATCCTGATGTCTGGCACCCTTACCTTGCCAAATGTTTTATCATCACCATACTTGGAGGCATGGGGAGCACTGTGGGAGCTCTTTCCGGTGGCTTGCTTTTAGGTGTTGCCGAGACCTTTGGGGCTACTTATTGGTCGCCGGGATACCGGGATGTGGTTGGCTTAATTATCTTTGTGTTAGTGCTTTTGTTCCTACCAGGTGGGCTGAAAAAGGTAATTGGGAGGTAAGTCATGGCAGAAATAAAAACAATGGCAAAAAAGAGTTGGTTTTTACCGGCAATCTTGGGGATAGTGGCCATAGCCTTTCCCCCCTTCTTGGGTGGTTATTTTCAGCATTTACTCATCCTGATGATGATGTGGATAACCATGGCCACAGCCTGGAACCTGCTCGGGGGATACACCGGTTGTGTCTCCTTTGGGCATTGTGTCTTTTTTGGCCTGGGTGCCTATGGAGGGGGGCTGCTTTATCTTCACTGGGGTATATCACCCTGGTGGGGGATGATAGCGGGCCCCCTTTTGGCCATCATTGCGGGTATCCCCATTGGGCTGGTCACTTTCCGTCTGCGTGGCCCTTATTTCGCCTTATCCATGCTGGCTTTAGGTGAGACATTTCGTATAGTATTCACTAACTGGGTGTCGGTGCTTGGTGGAGCATGTGGTATAGTAAGCTCCCGCACTTTTGGTGTTGAAAAATTACCCTATTACTACATCGCCCTGGTGATAGCGGCCTTATCTGTTTATGTCGTTTATCGCCTGATGCATTCTAAGTATGGCTATTACTTTGTCTCCATCCGAGAAGACCAGGATGCTGCTGAAGGTCTGGGAATTCCCACCACCAGGTATAAAATGTATGCCCTCATCCCCAGCGCCCTATTTACCGGGCTGGCGGGAGCGGTTTACATGAATTATATGGCTTACATTGATCCTGAGGTGGTATTCAGTCTGGCAGGGATATCAATAATGATGATATTGGCGGTTATGGTGGGAGGAGCTGGTACCTTGGGGGGACCTATTCTTGGTGCAGTCATTTTTGTCCTTCTTAACGAGGGAATACGCGCCGCTGTAGGGCCAATATCTTATTTGATCTTTATGGTCATAGCCTGTCTGCTAATCATGTTTCTTCCCGATGGAATTATCGGCGACTGGGCTAAGATAAAGCGAGCCTTCCGTGGTAAAAAGCCAGTATATGTCGGAGGTGAATGAAATGGCTTATTTGGATATCAACCATGTAGTGAGGAAATTCGGCGGTTTGGTGGCTGTTAATGATATAACTGTGGGCCTAGAGCAAGGAGAGATTTTTGGACTCATTGGTCCCAATGGCTCGGGCAAGACCACGCTTTTTAACGCCATAAATAATTACTATCCGGCAAATAGCGGAGAAATTATTTTCAAAGGGATACCAATCACGAGGAAGTCCACTCACGAGATTTGCCGGCTAGGTATTGGCCGGACCTTTCAGGTGGTTAAGCCATTGAGGCGCATGACTGTCCTGGAGAACGTCATGGCGGGAGCTTTTCTGCGGACGAACAGTGCTACCAAAGCCAGGGACAAAGCTTTGGAGATTTTAAATTTTTGTGAGCTTATGCCTCGGAAGGATATGCCAGCCAAGGATTTGCCTATCGCCGATAAGAAAAGGATGGAGATAGCCCGCTCTCTGGCTGGAGACCCTGAGTTAATACTACTTGATGAGACAGCGGCCGGGCTAAATCTTGTGGAGATAGAGGTAGTCATGGCAATTGTGAGGAAGATTCGAGATTCTGGGATAACTTGCTTCGTGGTAGAGCATGTGATGAAGTTTATCATGGGCATTTCGGATAGAATGATGTGTATCAATTTTGGCAAGGAGATAGCCCGGGGAACCCCAAGGGAAATAGCCAGTCATCCTGAAGTGATTAAAGCTTATCTGGGGGAAGAATATGCTAAAGGTAAATGATATTGATGTTTATTATGGAGATGTGCAGGCATTATGGGATGTCTCCTTTGAGGTAAATGAGGGAGAAATCGTTGCCTTGCTGGGCTCCAATGGTGCCGGTAAGACTACTACCTTGAATACCATCTCGGGACTGTTGCGACCGAGGAAAGGGCATATCGAATTTCTGGGGCAGGAGCTCAGCAAAATGCCAGCTCATAAGATGGCTAGTTTGGGCATTGCTCATGTTCCTGAAGCGAGAAGGCTGTTTCCTGAGATGACGGTTAAGGAGAATTTGCTCATGGGCTCCCTGATGCCAGAGGCAAAAGCGAGACGAGAGGAATCCATGGAGCGGGTGTTCACTATTTTCCCCGTACTGAAAGAGAGAGCCTGGCAGGCGGCCGGGACACTTTCTGGTGGTGAGTCGCAAATGCTGGCTGTAGGTAGAGGGATAATGGCGTGCCCTAAGCTGATGATGATGGATGAGCCTTC
Organism: Chloroflexi bacterium CG23_combo_of_CG06-09_8_20_14_all_45_10; assembly: GCA_002772325.1. Taxonomy (GTDB): domain Bacteria; phylum Chloroflexota; class Dehalococcoidia; order GIF9; family AB-539-J10; genus 20-14-all-45-10. Next base: position 3,543 of record PCSL01000084.1, on the reverse strand, counting down.
TCTGGGGCTGGCGCCATTTCTGGTGGATGAGGTGTTCAAGGTTATTGAGCAGATTAACCGTGAAGGCATCACTATTTTACTGGTAGAGCAAAATGTGGCCCATGCTTTAAAGGCCTGCACCAGAGCTTATGTTCTGGAAGTTGGCCGGATTACCCTTCAAGGCACAGGTGAGAAGTTGCTCCGGGATGAGCATGTCAAAGAGGCTTATCTCGGGGTCTAGGGTGTATAGTCATTTGCATAAATTTGCA
>PCSL01000084.1:158-3274 GCA_002772325.1 Chloroflexi bacterium CG23_combo_of_CG06-09_8_20_14_all_45_10 | reverse complement strand
TTCAAAATAAAATGAGTTTTGGTATTTGAATTTAGAAATTAGAATTTGTTTAGCATTTGGTGCTTAGAATTTAGAATTTCTTTTGATTTAGTGCTTAGGATTTTAAAGATTTATGCGGTTAATTATAGTTGCCTGATTTATTAGGCCTCAAAAAGATGGTGAATGGGTATTACCGATAAAGTCAGTCATTTTGTTGCCCAGACAGCAGCTAAAGATATTCCCCAAGATGCTCTTGAGCTGGCTCGTCTGGGAATCACCGATTTTATTGGCGTTGCCCTTTCTGGGTCAAGAGAGAAGCAAAGCAAGATAATAGCCGATTATGCCCAGAAGATGGGTGGTGTGCCCCAAGCGAGCATTATTGGGGGAGATGGCAAAACATCGCCATACCTGGCAGCCCTGGTTAATGGGACGACGGGGCATGCCCTGGATTATGATGATATGGCCATCTCTCTTATCGGGCACCCATCGGTATTTCTGGCTCCAGCGGTTTTAGCTATTGGAGAGAGCATAGAGGCTTCGGGTGAGGATGTCTTGACTGCCTATGTTGTTGGTTACGAGACAGCTTGTTGTATCGCTAGGCCAGTGCTGCAGAGCCATTATATGCAAGGGTGGCACAGCACGGCTACCTTTGGCAGTCTGGGGGCAGCGGCAGCAACAGCCTGGCTGTTAAAGCTCAGCTATGCCCAGGTGAGGATGGCTCTGGGGATCGCTGCCTCCCTGGCTGGTGGTTTAAGGCAGAACTTTGGCACCATGACCAAGCCGTTACATGCTGGTAAAGCGGCAGCTAATGGTATCCAGGCAGCTCTTTTAGCCCAGGCGGGGTTTACTGCTGCTGATAGTATAATTGAAGCTCCCCTGGGTTTTGCTAAGGTATTTGGTCATAGTGGGGAGGTGGATTGGGCCAAGGCAGGCGAGAACCTTGGGAAAACATTTTTTATCACCAGTGACATAGGGCTTTCCATCAAGCCTTATCCCTCTTGCGGGTTTACCCATTGTGCCATAGGTGCTGCTCTTGGTATCAAAGAAGAGCATAAGGTGAATGCTGATGATGTAGCTGAAGTAGAGTTGGGCGTTAGCCCCTTTGACAAGCAGATTCTCATTCATCATCACCCCAGAACAGGCTTGGAGGGTAAGTTTAGCCTGGAATACTGTGTTGCCCGAGCTTTTCTTTCAGAGGAAGTTCGGCTTAGGCATTTTAACGCTGAAGCGGTAGCTGAGCCCCGGGTAGAAAGCCTGATGGAGAAGATGAGGTGGGTGGAGAAATATCCCATGCCGGTTATGGGAACGGCAGAAGGATTTGGTACCAAGAGTGTTACCGTTAAGTTGAAGAATGGCAAGGGATATTCTAAAGAGGTGACTATCGCTAAAGGGATGCCGCAGAATCCATTAACTCCTGAGGAGTTTAATTCCAAATACCGGGATTGTGCCTCTACCATGCTATCTAAGGAAGATGTGGAGAAATCCCTGTCTATTCTTACTAACCTGCAGAAAGTGAAGAATATCAAGGAGGTTATGGGAATCGTAGCTAAGGCTCCCTCAGAAGGAAAGGAATAAGGCCCCAAAAATTTGAAGAATTTTTGCTACAATGGAACGAGGCAAAGGAAAGCAGCAGGCAAGGTTAAAGCCTTGGAAGGAGTTGGACGAGGGTGGTAGAATATCCTCAGGAAATAGCCACAACTTTGACCAAAATCTTGAAAGGGGAGGTGTAGCCAATAGTTTTGCGCTCCATGCTCTTTGTTCTAGGGAACAATACGAGGATGATTACCAAAGCGGCAGCCTTGACATCTGATGCTGTATTCCCGAAGGGTTGTGGAAGCTTTTGCGGAAGCTCAAGCCAGAGGGCTAGGGGCCATATCCTTTGAGGGTAAGATGATAGACATTATGAGCTACAGGCAAGCGAAGGACCTGGTAAACTTCGTAGAGATTATTGCTGAGAAAGAAAAAAAGAGGCAATTAGCTCCGGCTATAAGTTTATCCCAATTCTTTGCCTAGCTAGAGGCAAAGCTAGAAAAATTTGATTAAAGGAGGTGTATTATGTCACAAAAAGTAACTAAAGAGGAGCTCTTAGCCAAAGCGAAAAAGCCAGCACAAGATGCCATGAAGTTGCATGCTGATTACCGTGGCAAGATGCAAACAATGCTCAAATGCCAGGTGCGTGACCTTAATGACTTTGCTATCTATTATACCCCTGGAGTTGCTGAGCCTTGTCGGGCGATAAAAGCAGATGAGTCGAAGTTTCACGAGCTCACTAATCGTGGGAACACTATAGCTGTAGTTTCTGATTGCACCCGAGTTCTTGGCCTGGGGGATATTGGCCCTAAGGCAGGCTATCCCGTGATGGAAGGCAAGGCGTTGTTGTTTAAATACCTTGGTGGTGTCGATTGCGTGCCCATTTGTCTTGGCACCAAAGAGCCTGATGAGATTGTTCAGGCAGTTAAATGGCTTGAGCCATCATTTGCTGGCATCAATCTGGAAGACATTTCCTATCCTAAATGCTTTGGCATACTTGAGCGCTGCAGGAAAGAGGTGGGAATTCCGGTATGGCATGATGATGTGCAGGGAACGGCTACGGTAATGCTAGCCGGGTTAATAAATGCTTTAAAGATCGTTGGCAAGAAGATAGAGGACTGCAAAATTGTCTTTAACGGGACCGGGGCAGCTAATACCGGTTGCTCTAGGCTTCTCTGGGCTTATGGAGGGAAGCCTGGAAATAGCATCATGGTTGACAGCAAAGGCATACTGCACAAGGGAAGGAAAGACTTGGAGGAAGTGAAAGAGAAATATGTTGATAAGTGGAGGTTCTGCCAAATCACTAATCTTGAGGGAATAACCGGCAGTTTAACCGAGGCGCTGAAAGGTGCTGATATGCTTATCTCTTACTCCAGGTCAGGGCCAGGGGTTATTACACCTGAGCAAATCAAGCTAATGGCAAAGGACGCCATATGTTTCGTCTGTGCCAATCCTATACCGGAGATTTGGCCCTGGGAATGCAAAGAGGCAGGGGCTAGAATTGTTGGCACTGGCAGGTCAGATTTTCCCAATCAGGTAAATAATTCCATAGGTTTTCCGGCTATCTTCCGTGGTGTCCTCGATGTTGGCGCTAAGACTATTACCGA
>PCSL01000084.1:0-147 GCA_002772325.1 Chloroflexi bacterium CG23_combo_of_CG06-09_8_20_14_all_45_10 | reverse complement strand
TTGTTGCTGCTAATTCGCTGGCGAAATATGCTGAGGAGCGTGGCATGAGCGAGGATGACATCTGCCCTAGGATGAATGAGCAAGAGGCTTATATCCGCGAGGCAGTAGATATAGGGATGGAAGCCCAGAAGGAAGGTATTGCCACAA
>PCSL01000046.1 GCA_002772325.1 Chloroflexi bacterium CG23_combo_of_CG06-09_8_20_14_all_45_10 | reverse complement strand
AATTCAAATGACCAAAATTCAAAATCCAAAACAGTTTTGAACATTTGAGATTTGAATTTTGAGCTTGTTTAGGGTTTAGAATTTCGGATTTGGAATTTCACGTCTTGTAAATATACAAATTTATGCAAATGACTATAAATAGGGCGTTAATAATTTCCAATTCTGACGAAAAGGGATTTTCAAAATAAAATCATAAACCCATTCTAAGGCTAAATACGTCAAAAAGATCCCCAAAAAGATACCATATTGCACCGCTTTCTGTTCCTGTACGACTAAGAAAATCCCGTAGACCGCTGGAATCGCCAAGAGTAAATAACCCACCCCAATTCGCGGCAAGGTGGCCATTTTAGGGTCTTCCGAACTAGAAAGATGAAAATTAAAAATATATTATTCACAAGCCCGAGGATGAAGAAGAATAGTTCTAACATCTTAAATCATCTCCTTAAAAGATACAGGTCTAGCACCTAGTGAAAACAAGCAATCCTGAGTGCCATTCCCTCGCCTCCCTTGGAGAAGGATTTTCAAGTGTTATGTCTTGTGAACATAATGTCACTTTCAAAAACAACTAACTAGTGTCAGAGGTGGAAATGAGCGCCCGTGATCCGGCTAGGGACGTGTTCCTTAACAAAACGTCATCTGGCAAAACCATGCCATTTCTTCGCTTCACCAAACTTCCTCTCTATCTTATACCTTTCCCTTAAGCCCTCTTGATATTCTTGGCTCTCTTTAAGTTTCATCCACCCTTCCTTGTTTTCGTCTTTCTTCTCAGTGTGATAATTGTTGAGCCTTATAGCCGAGTTTATTCCTTTTTGTTCCAGGTAATAGTGGTTTTCCCCATCATCATAACCCTTATCACCAGCTACTGTCTCTACTCCTATCACCTTCTTCAAATCCCTCTCCACTAGCTTCTTCAGCTTGTGCCCATCATAATCCTTAGCCTTTCCCGGGATAATGCTAGTCACTAGCTCAGACTCAGCATTAAGACTCACCTGATCTTTATATCCATAGTAGTACTGCGTCTCCTTGTGCCTTTTGCCATCCTTACCTGCTACTAGCCTGTTACCCTTTGCTCCCCAGCATGCATCAGCATCCCTGGGAGGTTTCCCTTCCTGTTTCCTTCTCTCACCTTTAATCAGATTAACGTTGGCTATAGGTGTGGACACTATCCACTACCTGGAGCTTGCCAAATCTAATCCCTTTCTCTTGGGCTATGATGATTATCTCATTTAACACTAGCTATCAGCCTTCAGCTATCAGTTATCAGCTAATCTGCTGACCGCTGACTGCTCCTCTATTAAGCCAACAAAGAATTTTACCGGCAGGTTTTCGTTGACCACTTCCTCTGTTTGCCTTTCTGAAATGCTAAATAAAAAGGAGATGAGAAGCATTTTGAGAATGATAGTGGGATTATAAGGAGCCTAACCTACCTTGCCTTTCCCTTTATAGTATTTAAGGAGCTTCTTAGTGAAGCGTTGCCAATTTATAACTTCCTTTAACTTGACCAAAAAGTGACCTCTGGGAACTACTTGTTCATAGAGAAAATTACCAAAGAAGGAATCTGTAGTGGTTACTTTGCATCTCGTTTTTATCATGATCTCTCCCCCTGTTTTTCCCTATTGTAGTAACTTTGAGGCTATCTGGCTAGCTTTATCTATAGAAGAATTTTTGAGAAATTGCTAAACAATCTCAAATCCTAGTCTTTGCAAAGTGGATTCCCTATCTTGTATAATAAATGTAATAGTTTCAGTCTAGGTTATTGCACACTTAAATCGCTTCATATTTACGTCAGTGTCGGATGACCGAAACTCTAACTATCTAAAAGAAAAGAGGGCGTCCGACGGGCTTTCAGGACGAGTGAATTAAATGTGTTATCGTTGGAACTACATTTACCTCCATCGCTTCCGAACAGGTGACCTTCACCAGTATACGCTTTGCTAACAGCGTAAAAACGCTGCCTCGATCGCTGAAGACCAAAGACAATAAAGTCACATTTTGCATATTGCAATAGCTATCGATAGCGAAGTGGAATACGCCACTGTCCTATGGAACTTCTCGTAAATACTACGAATTGTCCCATTTGAATTTGCCAAAGTTAGAACTGGCTATTGTGGCGATAACCCTGAAGCGATGACGCTGATGCAGAACATCGGTGGTTATAGAATAGAAATAAGACTGAATAGATGAGAGGATTTTACTATATATGAATTATCGCAGCGACATAAGAAATATAGTTATTATTGCCCACGTTGACCATGGTAAGACTACTCTGGTAGACGCCATGCTTAAGCAAAGCAGGGTGTTCCGGGATAACCAGAAAGTGGGCGAGTTAATAATGGACCAGGGCGTCCTGGAGCGAGAAAAAGGCATTACTATCATGGCTAAAAATACAGCCGTAGTTTACCGTGGAGTCAAAATCAATATCATCGATACTCCAGGCCATGCCGATTTCAGCGGAGAGGTGGAGCGCGTCATAAGTATGGCTGACGGTTGCTTGCTTTTAGTGGACTCTATAGAAGGTCCCACGCCCCAGACTAGGTTTGTGCTTCGCAAAGCTCTGAGAAATGGTCTAAAACCAATTGTAGTTATCAACAAAATAGACAGGAAAGATTCGCGAATAGCGGAGGTGCTTCGGCTTATCCAGGACCTGTTCTTGGAATTAGCTACCAGTGCTGACCAGCTTGACTTCCCAGTACTATATGCCAGTGCCAGGGGAGGTATGGCCGTAACCGAGCTAAGTATGAAAAGCAAAGACATCACCCCTCTCTTCGAATGCATCTTAGAAGAAGTACCACCACCGCAAATTGAAAGTGGGCCATTTCAAATGCTGGTTTCTAACCTCGACTATGACAGCCACAAGGGCAAAATAGCTATTGGTAGAATCTGGAGGGGCAAAGTTGCCACCCACGACCTAGTAGTTAGTATGAGTGCTGATGGCAGCGTAGCTCATTATGAGATTGGTGAAGTATTTACCTATCTCGGTCTCAAACGCTTGAAGGTGGAGGAAGCCGAGGCGGGTGACATAGTAGCTGTAACCGGACTCGAAAAAGTCAACATTGGAGATACCATTGCCAGCCCAGAGCGGCCTGAAGCTCTACCGCGCATAGAAGTTGGCGAACCTACGATAGAGATGACCTTTGGAGTAAACACCTCACCGTTCGCCGGGCGCGAGGGGCGCTTTTGCACCACGCGCCAGCTACGGAACCGACTCTATAAAGAATTGGAGACTAATCTTAGTCTCAGGGTACAGGATACAGATAGCCCAGACACCTTCCTGGTAAAAGGGAGAGGAGAACTACACCTGGCTATCCTGATTGAAACCATGCGTCGGGAGGGCTACGAATTTGAAGTTTCCAAGCCAGAAGCTATTACCAAAGTAGTTGACGGTAACCTTGTAGAACCTGTGGAGGTTCTTACCCTTGATACCAAAGATGAATATATTGGAGTTTTAACCGAGATGCTGAGCAAGCGGCAAGCTCAGCTTACGGATATGCGCAACGATAGCCATGATAATGTGCATTTAGAATTCCATATACCTACAAAAGGACTCATTGGTTTCCGTAATTCATTTATTACTGCTACCCGGGGTGAAGGTATCATGAATACTACTTTTCTTGGCTATGAGGCTTGGCATGGAGATATAGCTTCGACCCGTAATGGAACACTGGTAACATCGGAACAAGGCATAGCTGTTACCTATGGTCTAAATAATGCTCAGGGGCGGGGCTTCACCTTCATTGAACCCAATACACCAGTCTATGAAGGTATGATAGTGGGGCTGAATTCGCGGCCACAGGATATAGCCATCAACGTATGCAAAGAAAAGAAGAAGACTAATGTACGCTCGTCAACATCAGACATCGCCGTAAGGCTGACTCCTCCCGTGAAACTAAGCTTGGAGCAAGCCATTGACTTTATCAATAAGGATGAACTGGTTGAGGTGACTCCTGAGAATATCAGATTGAGGAAGAAGTTACTCACCCAGGCACAACGGCTGAGGAGTATCTCTCTTTCCCGTCGGAGCACAAAAGCATAGACTATGGCCTACCATTAACATAATTTAAGGCTCGAATTAATACCCTAGTTCCCACGATATCCAATACGTCATCCCTGAAAACGCTGACTTTGTCAAGAGTTAATAAGTTACGGTTCTACTAAGTTGTGATTGAGCTTGACAAAGAAGACGTTAACTGCTCAAAGTATATCTATTGCCAGTTTGTGCTAATATCCAATGAAAGAAGAATGGCAGATATTATCGAGGGTAGAAATCCTGTAATTGAGGCACTAAAGGCTGGCCGTCCCATAAATAAAGTATTGCTAGCGCGCAATATTGGGCTTCATTCGGCAGTTGCCGAAATATTGCACCTTTCCAAATCTAGAAGGATCCCCGTTGAATACGTGGAACCTTATCGTCTGAAGTATGTTTTTCAAGGCAGTACGCATTTATCCTGACTCATACTATCGTCTGGATAAGTGCGACACGTTTGACGGAAAGATGATGTAGCCCTTAGATTTAAGATGTGGGATTGATAAGCCAAAAGAGCAGAGAAAGACGGCTTTAAAGAGGCCGCAGGTAACCCATCCCAGGACAGTTCTCAGCTTCTATCTTCCCAGTGTGCTCCTGTTTTGTTCATGTGGAGCTGAGGGGATTCGAACCCCTGACCTCCTCCGTGCAAGGGAGGCGCTCTCCCAGCTAAGCTACAGCCCCAAAAGCAATTAATAACTACTCACCCTGCTGTCATTCTGAGCCGAAGGCGAAGAATCTCCGAGACCCTTCGCTTCGCTCAGGGTGACATAATGATAGCTGTGTAGTTACAGCAATTAATTATTATACCAGATTATTGTGCCGTGATGATAACTTTTAATATATCGCGACTTATACTGGGAAGGGCAAGCTTGATATAAGGAAAGCTGGCTATAAACTGACCAGGCCTCGTTGATCTTGTTCCGATGAATGGGTGACACCTTAAAGTATCAGGGTATCTTCCACTTTAAGTTTGGGACAAGCCCTAGTAGTTCTTTGTGTCATTGTGAGGAGCGGGATTCCTCGCTTATGCTCGGAACAAGCTCCGCAACCTGAGGACAGAAATGGCATTGCTTCGCTCGCAAGGACAAGGAAGAAAGCTATGTGCCACTAATCATATGAACGAGTACACTCATTTGATTTGATTATAGTATAATAGGGCTTTAATCTTAATCAGCAATAACCGCTTCTCAGGACAACTTATTCTCTGTGATGTTGGTAAGGGCGTTATTTGACAAGAAGGAACTACAATCGGATAGTTGGGAGATGCCTGGATGTCAAATGTAACCTTCCCGGTAGCTTTTGTTGCGGGGATACTTTCCTTTCTATCACCCTGTGTGTTACCACTGGTTCCAGTGTACCTGGCTAACATAGCCGGTATGTCAGTCCTCACTTCTGACCCTCCGGGTCGGAGATATATTATGCTCCATACCATTAGCTTCGTAGCTGGTTTCTCTTTAGTTTTCACTGCTCTGGGTGCGTCTGTGGGTTTACTGGGAGCTATGGCACCCTTCGAACTATTGCGCAATATAGCTGGCGTGTTACTAATCTTGTTCGGAATATTTTTGTTAGCTGCTACTAAGTTGCCCTGGCTCAACTATGAGAAGCATCTTAGCTTCAACCAAGCTAAAGGCTCAGGGTATTTGAGGTCTCTATCAATAGGAGCAATATTCTCCCTGGGCTGGACTCCCTGTGTTGGGCCAGTATTGGGAGGGATAATGGCTCTAGCCTGGAGTTCACAAACAGTATGGCAGGGAATTTGCCTTTTGCTTGCTTACTGTTTAGGGTTGGGATTGCCTTTCATTGGTGTAAGTCTAGCCATAGGGGCAGCCTCACGGTACCTCAGATGGCTTAGCCATCATGCCTTCGTTACCTCTGCAGTAAGCGCAGCTCTATTGATCGGCGTGGGAATTCTCATATTGACCGGCAAACTATACTATATCATCACTCTACTGACGGGGGTTTGATAATATGACTAAGAGATATTTGGAGAGTTGGCTTTCAAGAATGAGCTTATTCATCACTGTATTTGCCTTGGCTGGAGGTGCTGCAGGCTGTAGCTCTTCTGATTCAT
>PCSL01000057.1:695-6112 GCA_002772325.1 Chloroflexi bacterium CG23_combo_of_CG06-09_8_20_14_all_45_10 | reverse complement strand
AACCTTAAATTCTAAATCCTAATTTCTAAACTCTAAACAAATTCTAAATTCCAAATTCAAATACCAAAACTCGTTTTGTTTTGGATCCTTCACTTCGTTCGAGGACAAGTTTTGCTCATTTGTGTTTTGGTATTGTTTAGTATTTCGTATTTAGTGCTTAGGATTTTCTTTCATCTTTTTGTAGTTGCCTGATTTATCAGGCACAGTCGCCCAATAAATTGGGCAACTACGTTTTTAAACACCCTCGAAAACAGGCCGTTTAATTTTGCCCCCAGATTCAAAACTAGATTTGCCTCATTTAGTTTTAGTAATCTTCACCCCCAAAATTTTCGTAGTGCGACCCTTTAGGGTCGTGCCCGAGGCTAAGGCCGCGCACTACGTTTTTAAACACCCTCGAAAAGCTTCTTCTTGCTGTGTGTTATTCTGAGCCCTTCGCTTCTTGTCATTCTGAGCGTAGCGAAGAATCCCTGAGACCCTTCGTTATCGCTCAGGGTGACGGGTGAATTATTTTCTTTCATTCAGGACAGCAACTAAACTAGCAAAGATTTCAGATATGGCAACTGAACTATACCTCTCAATTTCGCCCTCATCACATAGCCTGGCTAAATCTGGATCGATGGGCAATCGCCCTAAGAGTGGGGCTTCAGAAGCTTTAGCCATCTCCTCACCTTTGCTTCGGCCGAAAACTTCCAACTTCTTTCCCGTTTCCGATAGCAAGAGATAGCTCATATTTTCTATCACACCCAGCACACGAACATTCATTTTCCTCGCCATTTTCACTGCTTTCCTTACCACCATTGTTGTTAGGTCTTGCGGAGTAAAAACATCAATTACCCCGGTGAGTGGTACCGTTTGCATTACTGTTAATGCGGCATCTCCAGTACCGGGTGGCAGGTCTATTATGAGATAATCAAGTCTGCCCCAAAGCACCTCCTCCCAGAACTGGGTGATGGCCTTAGACATAAGAGGTCCTCGCCAGATAACTGCTTCATCTTCGCTGGGCAATAGAAGATTCATAGACATGACCTCAATTCCAGACTTCGACAGTATGGGCAAAATGCCTGTCTCACTACCTGTGGGGTGAACATTTAAACCAAACATTTTAGGAATGCTGGGACCGGTGATGTCAGCATCAAGTATGCCAACATCCTTGCCTTCTCGGGCAAAAGCAGTAGCCAACAAGCTAGCTACCAAAGACTTGCCTACTCCTCCCTTGCCACTCATCACTGCTATTGTATGTTGAATTTGGTTAAGCTCTTTAGGCTTTACTTCCGTAAGCTCAACAGCGGCTTCTGCCACCTCAGGAAGCTCGTTAGCTGTTCTGGCTACTTTGTCCTTGAGCCAACTATGATACTGGCTGGGGATAGCAGTCGAAGCCAGAGTGATTTTCGCTTTGCCATCCTTAACTTCGATGCTTCGCACCAGGTTCATTTGCCCCAGGCTACGCATCGCTCCAGGGATAGGCACCTTTTCTAAACTTTTTCTGACTTGTTCCTCTATAGACATAATTTCCCTCCAAAATAGATTCCCCTAGGCAAACTTCTTGGCCAGCAACTTTATTGCCGGAAAGATGAAAACCAGGGTAAAAGCTATAAGCACGAAAATATCCAGAATAATATTGCCACTCTGAACTGATCCCAAGGACTGCTGCACACCATCAACAGTGTAGGTCAGAGGCAGCACATAGGCGAAATGTTTCACCGCTGGTGGCAGGGCTGAAACTGGGTAGACAACGCCACAAAGAAATATCATCACAAATCGAGGTAAGTTGAGCAGGGTTTGAGCCTCGAACACTTCTTTCACCAGAACGCATAACAGGGCGCCCAGAGATGAGAAGGCGAAAAGGGATAGGATAATAATTAACACAAGAAATGGTGCATTGGCCTGAAGCCCTAAGACGGATACTGTCCCCAATGTAACTATGGCGGTCATCATGAAGCCAAAAATAACCCCGCCAAGAATTTTGCCTAAGAGCACTGCAGATAAACTGATGGGTGCCAGGAGTAATCTTTCTAGAGACCCGAGTCGAAGCTCAAAATTGATTACCACTGCCTCGGCGGCAGTAGTGCTGAAAAGGACGGTCATGGCAATCAGCCCAGGCACCAGTTCCCTGAAGTCCTGAGGGTTTCTGAGATAGAAAGCGAGTATCCAGGCAAGGGGGAAGGCAATTCCCCAGCTAACAGCAGGAGGCTTGAGGTAATAGGTCTTCATATCTTTAATTGCAATGTAATATATACCTCGTAAGTTATCCTTCCACATTTTTCACCGACCTCCCTTTTCCACAAGCATTGCCTCTAGGCTCATCCCGGTAATCTGGACAAAAGCATCCTCCAGGGTTGGTTTTGCAGAGCTGATGGAAGCAATTTCCAGTCCTTTTTGACTGGCATATTGGAAAATGGCCTCGGTGAGGGAAGGCATGCTTTCTCCATAGAGGTGCAGATTAGCCCCTGAGCTTTCAACGCGATGAATACCCCTTTGCTTTTCAAGGTCGCTGATTACTTCCTCGGGTGTAGGAGCAAAGCGGACTTCGCAGGCTGGCTCTGACTTGACCAGCTGCTTCAAATTATCTGACGTGTCCAGCGCCACCACTTGGCCCCGAACTAGGATAGCAATGCGGTCACAAAGAAGGTCCGCCTCCTCCAGGTAATGGGTGGTTAAGAAGATAGTGACACCTTGATGGTTGAGCTTTTGGATTAGTGAGCGGAGGGAGCGTGCATTGACTACATCAAGACCCACAGTGGGCTCATCAAGAAATAGCAACTTCGGTCTGTGAATCAGAGCAGCGGCGATAGTTACTGCTCGCTTCATACCGCGGGAAAGTGTGCTAAAGCGAGCCCCTTTCTTCTCAAAGAGACCAAAAGTCTTAAGAAGTTCCTCTGTCCGCTTTACCCTCTCATCACTGGGAACCCCATATAGTTGCGCCATAAAGACTAGGTTTTCTAGAGCGGTAAGCTCATCATACAAATTAGATACTTCAGGCACAACGCCAAATTCTTTTTTGGCCAAAACAATTCCCGTTCTAATATCATGGCCAAGAACCTGAGCTGTGCCAGCACTAGGCTGGGAAAGCCCAGTGAGCATGCGGATGGTGGTGGTCTTGCCTGCTCCGTTAGGCCCTAAGAAACCAAACACCTCACCCTCTTTCACTTCGAAATCGATGCCATCTACAGCAAGGAGACCGTCGTAGTATTTAGTGAGTCCTGAAACGCTTATGACGTTGGCACTATCCTGCTTCATCTCGAATGTTTGCTCTAATGGTCGCATATATTATCGCCTGTTGCCAATGTGCCTCTTATATGATCTAGAACAGCTTTCTCAGGATCCTCTTCCAAGGCATTAATAACAACTTCAATGCGGTTCTCGCTAAAAAGACTTTGAGCTCTGGAGCCCATGCCGCTAGCTATAACAACGGAAACTCCTTCCTCAGCAAGCCAGGTGGGAAGGAGTCCAGGTTGATGCCCTGGTGAAGCTACTATCTCCCTCTTTATAATCACATTTGTCGCCTCATCCACATCAAACAAAGAAAAATGGCTGCAATGGCCAAAATGCGTAGCCACTTTGTTATCTACTATAGGCACTGCATATCTCAACTTTTTGTCCTCCTTTGGCGCTGTAGCTACTCTCCACTTAATCTCTGCGGCAAACCCCCTCAGTGGAGCAAGGAGGCGTCTCACAGCGCTCCGCTCTGCCGCAGCAAGTTCTACCTGGTGTAGAGCTACTCATCCTTATAGCGTAGGAAGCCGACAAAAGTCTCTCCAGGTCCTTACTGCCGCAGACTGGGCATTTAACACTTTCGCTATTAGGACTGCGAAGAAATACTTCTGAGATTTCTCCACAGTCCGAGCATCTGTATTCATAAATTGGCATTGTTTTCCCTCCTTCACCATAATTATAGTTTTATTACAGGGCATTCAGCTCGATCCTTTCGAGGAATTCTCTTAGTATTTCTGAGATATTTTCTTTTATGGACATGAAAGCTGCCCTATTGAATTGCTATTTGCTTGCCCACTCCAGATTCAATATAGTTTTCACTGAAGTAATCTTTAAATAACCTCCTGGCTTCCTCGCCACTGCAATGACATGGCGCCACTTTTTCTACTCCAAGTTGGTGTAAGCTTTGTGCAATGTAATTAATTTGTGATGGTGAAGTTCTAAGGAGGTGAAAACCACCCATAAGCAAATATACCTTGTCTCTGGCTATCTCTTTGGCTCTTTCGACTATGTTTACCACTCCTGGATGGGCGCAGCCAGTTATTATCATCAGACCTTTAGACGTTCTGATGAGTAAAGATTGTTCCTTTATGCCACCATTGAGGTCACCGGTGGTAAATACACCCTCAAAAAGCTCTTTGGCTTTGTGTACCTCCTCAACTTTCGCTCCTTTTAACTTGACCTCTTGTTTCATTTGATTAGGAAAGGATGCTGGCATATAAGCTGTCACTTGATTGTTCTGCTCCAGGAATTTAGCCAGCCCGCCCACATGATCACCATGTATATGTGATAGTACTACCACATCTATGCTTTGGGGGTTAATGCCCAGTTTTGCCATATTGCTAAGCAAAATTGAGCCATCCCCTCCAGTATCAAACAAGATAACTTTTTGTGATAGCTTGATTAGGCAAGAAAAGCCCCAAGCCGTAGTAAGCCTGACATCATGGGGATTGTTGTCATAAACGATGGTAACTACTGTCTCAGCATCAGGCTCGCCCCTATTCTGAGTTAACTCAATTTCCTTTCTTTCCGTGCAAGCCGAAGGTATTAGCGGTATGGCTATAGCAAATAAAACATACTTTTTGAGATTCTTCAGTTGGTTCAAAATTGCTCTTCTATCTTCCATCCAGCGCTCCTAAAATAAACTGCCACAACTTCCTAATTTCTGTGGTCACTGAATTATGGCAATATTCCACTACTGGCAACCTCTGAACAATCGCCTCGGTCACCACATTATCAAAGGGAATCTTTGCCGCTACCTCTATCCCTTCTTTATGGCAGTAATTTTCAATGCGGTAGGAATTTTCTTCATTAATGTCATATTTATTTATACATACAAGAGGAGAAATGCCAAAATGGTGGCAGAGAGCAGCAACTCGCTCCAAGTCATGGATTCCTGATAATGTGGGCTCGGTTACTAAAAGAGCTAAATTTGCTCCGGATAGAGAAGCGATAACCGGACAGCCAATCCCTGGTGGACCATCGCTGATAATGTAATCAAGATTTTGTTTCTCAGCTATGAGTCTAGCATTGTTACGAACTAAAGTCACTAACTTGCCGGAGTTTTCCTCAGCGATTCCTAACCTGGCGTGGACGAGAGTGCCATATCGTGTGTCAGAAATAAACCAATGCCCAGCCATGCAAGGCTGCATGGTGATAGCAGCGACAGGACAAATTTGAGAACATAGTCCACAACCTTCACAAGA
>PCSL01000057.1:229-613 GCA_002772325.1 Chloroflexi bacterium CG23_combo_of_CG06-09_8_20_14_all_45_10 | reverse complement strand
TCAATAAGGGCAACCTGCCCGCTCCAGAACTCTTTTTCCTCTTTAATTTGTGGTTCGAGGAGAAGGTGAAGGTCAGCAGCATCCACATCACAATCAACCAATACCTTGCTTTGAGCTAAAGCAGCGAAGGAAGCTGCTATGGTTGTTTTCCCTGTTCCTCCTTTGCCGCTGAGAATCACTACTTCTTTCATCTATTCACCATCTATGGCAACTTCCTGCCAACATGTCATTTCGTTACCTGACTAGCTGAGACTATTTCTTTAATGTGTTGGAAAAGCCTGAGGAAGGCCTTGCGCCACCTAGGCATCCCCTCTATCAAGCAAATTCCTTTGGAATATAGTGTAGCGATTTTTCTATCCAGAGGAATTTTCAGCAAGACGGGTA
>PCSL01000057.1:0-222 GCA_002772325.1 Chloroflexi bacterium CG23_combo_of_CG06-09_8_20_14_all_45_10 | reverse complement strand
CTCATGGCAATAGCCCTCGACTTTCTCATCCCCTACCCCAACACGATTGATTACTACTCCAGACGAAATTCCCAATTTTCTCGTTACTGCCACTGCCAGTGCAAGGTCATTCAAGCCAAAAGGCGTGGGCTCAGTCACCAGGAGACAAAAGTCACTGCCTTTAACTGCTTCTATTACCGGACACGAAGTTCCTGGGGAGACGTCAATGATGACCTCTTTGGT
>PCSL01000107.1:5470-6083 GCA_002772325.1 Chloroflexi bacterium CG23_combo_of_CG06-09_8_20_14_all_45_10 | reverse complement strand
GCCGGAGAAGCGTGACTTGCTAGACACCGACCCCGATTGGGTGTATCTAAGCGAAATTGCGGAGGTTGAAAATGTCATCCCAGAATAACAGCAAATCTGAGAAGATCACAAAGGCGAAAGCAAAAGCCATCAAAGATAAACTTGCCAAACATTTCAAAGACGTGAAGTACGCTTCCATGTTGGCTAAAGTGGAGACGGCAAGAGATCAGAGCACGGTAGCCGATGCTGTGTTGGCTGAGCTTGGTGTAGACTGGAAGTTGGAGTTGGGATGAGAGAAAAAGCATGGGATACGATCCTAATCAACCACGAGATGAAATAGGTAGGTGGGCAGAAGTAGCTGGTGCTAACGCAAGAAAAGCTGCTGGACTAAAACAAACCGGAGAAACCTTAAAAAGCTTGTCACCAGAACTGGCTACTGCTGCTCAAAAAGTTTATGATGATTGGGATCAGAGCGATCCAGAGAATGACGATCTTGGTGGTGGAGGAATTTGCCAAGACATTGCAGAAGTAATGGCAAGTAAACTAAACGAGTTTGGAATAGAAGCACAGACCGTTAGTGCTCAGATTGGCGAACAGCATGTTTGGGTTGTTGCAAAATTGGCAGATGGAGTTT
>PCSL01000107.1:692-5461 GCA_002772325.1 Chloroflexi bacterium CG23_combo_of_CG06-09_8_20_14_all_45_10 | reverse complement strand
ACATTTATCCTTCAGCATATGAGAGAGGTGGAGGATATTCATGGACTAAAATACCTGGAGTTAAATTTGGAGCAGAGTATATTAGCATAAGTCGTTTGGATCCCGATCCAAATAGTTTTTCGCAATATACTGAAGGTGATTAAGAATGTTTGCAAAGATCTTGCAATGGATTCGTGAAAGGATAGACAAGATGCTAACGACACAAACTTTGAAGTCGTCTATGAAGGTGGATGCTGCGATTTCCGCACCTATGGCAACTGCGTTGCAGACCTGGTGCCAGATGTATGAGAACAAAGCGACGTGGCTTAGCGCAGATGTGAAAAGCTTAAACTTGGCAGCTGCTATTTCGAGTGAAATTGCACGTGCCGTAACTATTGAAATGCAGGTGAAGTTGACTGGTTCTGCACGAGCGGACTTCTTAACAGCACAGTTGAATCCTGTACTAGACAAACTGCGACAACAAGTGGAGTACGGTATTGCTAAGGGTGGACTTATGCTGAAACCGTATGTGGTGGGCAAGCAAGTGTTGGTGGACTTTGTGCAAGCAGATCAATTTTTCCCTGTAAGCTTCGATGAGAACGGAAACATAACTGCTTGCGTATTTGCCGATACCCGACAACAAGGCACGTGGTGGTATACAAGATTAGAGTACCACAGTATGGAGGACAAGG
Organism: Chloroflexi bacterium CG23_combo_of_CG06-09_8_20_14_all_45_10; assembly: GCA_002772325.1. Lineage (GTDB taxonomy): Bacteria > Chloroflexota > Dehalococcoidia > GIF9 > AB-539-J10 > 20-14-all-45-10. The sequence goes on along the minus strand of PCSL01000107.1, from coordinate 4,790 downwards.
GCTGCAAAGTTACAAACAGAGCTTTTAAGTCCACAGTTAAGGATAACCTGGGCAACGAGTGCCCATTAACAGAAGTGGAAGTGTGGAAAGACTTGGAATTGGAGGCAACGATTTCTCCTCTGGAAAAACCGCTCTTTGCATACTTCCGTTATCCGCAAGCAAACAACATAGACTCTACCAGTCCTTTAGGTGTAAGTTGTTTTGCACGTGCTGTTTCTTTGGTGGAGCAGGCAGACAGACAATGGTCTGACTTGCTGTGGGAGTTCGACAGTGGCAAGAGAGCGCTGTATATAGATGTGTTAGCATTTGGCAAGGATGAAGACGGCAAACCCATTCTGCCCAATAAACGGTTATATCGCACGCTGGAAACTGGTTCGGCAGAGGGTGAGTTGTTCGAAGAGTGGTCACCGAATTTCAGGGAGCAGAATCTGCTTGCAGGATTGGAAGCCATTCTGCGAAAGGTAGAGTTTGCCTGCGGGCTGGCGTATGGCACATTGTCGAATCCTCAGACGATAGATAAGACTGCCACTGAGCTAAAGATTAGCCGGCAGCGTTCGTTCGTTACAGTGTCCGATACACAGAAATCGCTAGAGCAAGCATTGGAACAACTGCTTTGGGCAATGGATGCTTGGACGACATTGTCTAAACTTGCACCTGCCGGAGCATATTCTGCGACCTATTCATGGGATGACAGCATTGTGGTGGATAGGGAAGCTATGTTTACACAAGATCTACGACTGGTGACCTCGCAGATTATGGGTCGTCTGGAGTTTCGTATGCGTAATATGGGAGAGGACGAGGCAACTGCAAAGAAGCAGTTGGCATTAGTGGAAGTGCCTGAGACACAAGATGTGTTTGGGCAACCTATGAAAGGAGTGTAGCATGACCGAAAGAAATCCGTATCATGTAAAGGCTGGTTCGCCAGAGGGTGGACAGTTTACAACTGGACCTTTTGGACGGCGAATTGGAGGTAGTGTCGAATCTTTAGACAATGAAAGAATTGCGCAGAGAAACGAGGCGAATAGGAGACGTCGTTATGCGTTGGATAGAAAAGCGGCAGATATAGCAGGCACAGCAGCAAGGAAGGCTGCTGGATTGTCTTCAAGAGAATCTGTTTTAGAAAAGTTCAATGCTGCAGAAATAATTAACATTGGCTATGAACAGATGAAGGCTGGTGGGAGTGTTGATGCTGAAGATGCACTTAGAATTTATAGTGAACGTCAAGGCATCACTTTTTCGGCTTTTGAAGTTAAGATCTTGGAGAGTGAAGTCAACAAACTCTTTAAGAATGAGTTCAAACGGAGGTAAATATGCCATATAAATCTAAGAAGCAGCGTGCTTATTTGCATATCCACAAACCAAAGTTAGCGAAGAAGTGGGATAAGAAGTACGGTGGCAAGATAAGGAAAGGCAAAAAGAGATGAGCTACAATCCTAACCAACCACGTGTTCCAAAGGGCAGTGAGGAAGGTGGAGAATGGACTGTCGCGGGCAACGCTGCTAAGAAAGCTGCTGGATTGTCGCAAGTAAATATGTTGGGACTTCCTGTTACGGCAAATTTATCCGAAGGTCAGGAAGTTAAAATAATCGGGAGAGTTAAGGGTTCTGGTAAAACAGGAGTTATTTTCCAAATAGCGCCAAGTGGAAAATATTTTGGGGTGAAAGATAAGAAAGGTAAGTTCATAGGATACTATCACGAGAGCGATCTTAAAGGCAGGTAACCATGCCATATAAATCTAAGAAGCAGCGTGCTTATTTGCATATCCATAAGCCAAAATTGGCAAAGAAATGGGATAGAAAGTATGGTGGCAAGATAAGAAAAGGTAAAGGTAAGAAGAAATAGTGCTCACAGCAGCAGCTTTTGATGAACTTAGTATTCCTATAACAGACTTGTATTGTTTATATGAGCAGTCTGTCATAAATGATATTGCTCGTAGGCTTGCAAAGTTAAAATTTGAGTCGGCTGCTTGGCAGATGCAACGGTTAGTCGAATCTGGGTTAACATACGAAAATGCGCTGGAAGAGTTAAGCAAAGTTACGGGTAAGACTTTATTAGAGTTGCGAAGAATTTTTAACGCTGCAGGTGTCCATACATTGCAGTTTGACGATGCAATATATAAGGCAGCAGGTCTTAAGCCTTTACCGTTAAACTTGTCTCCTGCGATGTTGAATGTGCTTTTACAAGGGCTTGCTAAGACAGCTGGTGTTATCCATAATTTAACTATGACAACAGCTTTGACAGCGCAAGAAGCTTTTGTTAGTGCAGCAGATCTCGCGTATATGCAAGTTTCCACTGGTGCTATGTCTTACGGTCAAGCTATCCGAAGTGCTGTGAAAAATGTAGCACAACAAGGTCTTACCACCATTGCATATCCGACCGGGCACAAGGATCAGTTAGATGTTGCAATGAGAAGGACTGTTTTGACCGGAGTGGCTTCCACGACAGGAACGTTGCAGTTAAGCAGGGCGCAAGAACTTGGTGTTGACTTGGTGCAAACGTCAGCACACATCGGCGCTCGTCCCACGCACGAAGTGTGGCAGGGGAAAGTGTTCTCGCTGAGTGGGGCACCTGGGTACGAAGACTTTCTAACCGAGACGGGCTATGGAACCGTTACCGGACTATGCGGTATAAACTGCCGCCACTCTTTCTACCCGTTCTTTGAGGGTTTATCCGAAAATGCTTACAAAGCTGCAACCTTGCAGGAGTACGCAGACAAGATTGTCTCCTACAACGGTAAGACGTTAAGTGTCTACGAAGCCACACAGAAGCAACGGTCTATAGAGCGTGAGATTCGCAAGACAAAGCGAGAGGCTGAGGCACTGGGTGCGGCTGGGCTGGACAACACAGAAGAATTGGCAAAGGTGCGACAACTGCAAGCAAAGATGCGAGACTTTATAAACCAGACCGGGCTGAATAGGCAAGGTGTAAGAGAAGGTGGAAGAGTGCTGAAGGTGGAAGTGCCTCCTGTGCCTCCCAAGAAATAGGCGCAGAAAAAGAGTATAATTAAGACTAGTTGCCGGACTTACAACCGGCAGTCCCGATGGCGGAGAGGCCACCTAAAAGATACGTCTTAGACAGCACAACAAGGAGTAACAAAATGAACAGGAAAGATTTGGAGAAACTCGGATTGACGCAGGAAACTTTGGAAAAGGCTGGCTTGGAGCCGGATGTGCTGGAACAGATTATTGTCCTGCACGGTAAGGATATCGAGAAGCACAAGGCAGCGTTAACTGCTGCTGATGCTTCTACCGCTGCTCTGCAAGCGCAGTTAACGGAAGCCGGTGCAACTATCGAAGGTTTCAAGAAGTTAGATCCAGAGGGTCTAGTAAAAGCGGTAGATGCCTACAAAGCAGCGGCTGAGAAAGCTAAAACCGACGCTGAACTGCAGGTGGCTGAATTGAAGTTCTCTCATGCTCTCGAAAGTGAACTGAAAGCTGCCAAGGTCAAGGATCCTGCCGACATAATTCCCCACTTGAAGAAGGACATGCTTAAGCTAGGGGAGGACGGTAAGCTGATTGGACTTTCGGAACAGCTGACGCCTCTTCAAGAATCCAAGCCTTACTTGTTCGAAGAAGAAGAAGAGAACGAAGAAAAAGAAATCCCACAGATTGTGGCAGGCAGCCACAATCGTTCTGTTATTGGCGACACGACAGTAGCAGCAGCAAGAATTGCTGCAGGACTAAAGTCGGAAGCCTAATTCAAAAGGAGTAACAAATGGCACAAGATTTGAGTGCTGCTCTAGTAACGAAGTTCCAACCCATCTTGGACGAGGTTTATAAGATGGCGAGTTTAACTGCTCGCATGGATGGGCTTACTAAGCCGGTGGACTTCGGTGGTGCAGCTGTTGTGAAGGTTTTCAAAACCTCTATGGTTGGCTTAGCCAACTATGTTCGTGAGACCGGGTACATTGTTGGAGACGTGACCGGCAGCTGGGAAACTTTAACCCTGGCAATTTCGCGTGGTCGCGAGTTCAACATTGATCGCATGGACGATGAGGAAACTCTGGGCATGGCTTTTGGCACTCTGGCTGGCGAGTTCATCCGTACGCAAGTTGTGCCGGAAGTAGATGCTTACAGGTTTGCTACTTACGCAGGCTGG
>PCSL01000107.1:0-672 GCA_002772325.1 Chloroflexi bacterium CG23_combo_of_CG06-09_8_20_14_all_45_10 | reverse complement strand
TCCTGCTACGTATAGCGCATCTACTATTATAGCTGCGCTGGATGCTGCTAAAGCTGCAATGAATGCTGCAGAAGTTCCGGTAGACGGTCGCATCCTCTATATCTCCGATACCTGCTTGGGATTCTTGGAGGCTGCTGTTACCCGTATGTTGGGCAACGAAAGTCTGGTCAACCGTTCTCTCGCAACTTGGGACGGCATGCCTGTTATTATGGTGCCGCAGACTCGTTTCTACAGCGCGATTACGTTGACCGCAGGTTCTGCCACTACTGGTGGCTTTGAGAATGCGGGCAAGGAAATGAACTTCTTGATTGTGCATCCAACAGCAGTGCTTCAGGTAACCAAACATGCTAACTTGAAAATCTTCACTCCTGAAGAGAACCAAAGCAAGGATGCCTGGAAGTTCCAATATCGGCTGTACCACGATGCGTTTGTTTATACGAACAAAGTCGCTGGTATCTATCATTCGCACAAGGCATAGGTGTGAAATGTTAATGCGAAAAGGTGGTGTGATCCTTGATGTATCTGAGAACAGAGCAGCTTTCTATATCCGTGCTGGGTACGTCAAGGTAGAGACTAAGGTGCCGAAGCCAGCTATAGAAGTGGTGTCTGAACCGGAACCTGTTGCAAAGATTCCCAAGAAAAAGGCGATGAAATATGTCTAAACTTGCTGCA
>PCSL01000078.1:5900-6248 GCA_002772325.1 Chloroflexi bacterium CG23_combo_of_CG06-09_8_20_14_all_45_10 | reverse complement strand
CTTAAAGAAGGGAGCACCAAATAAGCCTTATCTACGTATCTAAGAAGATATAAAGTCTGACCTAATCCGCTGTAAATTTCTCTGTCTATCCCTCGAATTATTCTCCTTTCTTCTGTAAACAAGCTCTCAGTCAGCCCTGCCTTACGTCCAGCAAACAATTTAACCTCGCATCCTATCAATTTTTCGTCTTGCAGAATTACGACATCTATATCAGGACTTAAAGATAAAGAGTGCCCTTTATCCCTATAACTTTTCAGATTACAAGCTGCCCAGCTTTGCGAATTTTGCCTTTTGAGCCATTTTGCTGACTTGACACAAACTTCATTGTGCCTTTCAGCTCCTCCAAAA
>PCSL01000078.1:4765-5868 GCA_002772325.1 Chloroflexi bacterium CG23_combo_of_CG06-09_8_20_14_all_45_10 | reverse complement strand
TCACTCCAAACTATGATCCGAGATTCAGTTTCTTCTTTTACTTGCATTGAGTATGGTTATCCCAATAACTTCTCCTTTCTCGTATCTAATTATGATGTTATCATCTGTGAGCTCCGAATCATCCGCATGGCTTGGCTTCTTAAAGTTAATACATAAAACACCTTAAGTCTTCAATTATGTCCTATAAAAATACCCGTGCCATAAGTTCACTCTCCCAAATTTTTCAATACATCTTGAATTAACGGCTTAAGCGAAGGAATATCCTCTTTTGCCGTCTTCCATACAATCTCAACATCAACCCCGAAATACTCATGTATCATCTTGTCTCTCATTCCTGCCATTTTCTTCCATGGAATTGGAGGGTATTTTTCCTTAAGAGACTTGGAGAATTTCTTCGTTGCCTCTCCAATAATCTCAATGCCTCTCACAACTGCGTTTATTGTCTTCTTATCCTTAGCAAAATCTTCAAGGGTCATATCTCCAACGAAGGATTTTATGTCATCTATGGAATCGAGCATATCTTGAAGATAATCTCTGTATTCACGTGGTTTCATAAATAAACGACTTCTCTGAAAATGTACTTTCCGATTCGGGGCTTTAGAGCTTTTTTAGATACAAGGTCGACCTTTATCCCAATTAAGCTAGCCAAATGCTCTTCCAAATCCATAAACTCAAAGAGCCCAACAGGTTCCACAAACTCAACCAAAATATCTATGTCACTCCTTTTTCTTTGGTCACCTCTTACGTAAGAGCCGAAAATTCCTAGCTCTTTTACCTTATACCTTTGTCTTAACTCCTCCTTATGCAGTGCTAAAATACTTTTTATCTCATCTAGCGTTTTCACAGTTCCACCAGTCATGTTTTCCTCTTCTTTATTATAGCATTGCTTCAGTATATATAAGATTCTCTCCACTTCCATAGTGGGTAACTTATAATTCCTCCCTGACTCCATCAGCATTATAGTGCTCTGGCTGTTTTTGTTGAAGTCTCGTCTTTAGTCTTTACCGGCTTTATATGTTCCTCAATAGCTAGTAAAATACCGCTAATGGCAGTAACACCACTCAGGCGGCAGTATCTCAGGGTTAAGCAGAGGTATCGTGCGG
>PCSL01000078.1:0-4750 GCA_002772325.1 Chloroflexi bacterium CG23_combo_of_CG06-09_8_20_14_all_45_10 | reverse complement strand
TAAACAGGATCGATTTCACCATCATAGTATTGAGTGGATTCAGTTATTTCGTAGTTTAGATCAGCTATTCCTATTGTAGCCCCTTTTTCCCAATGTTTAAGGTTTTTGGGCAAACGATGATGACCATTTATCCAATCTGCTAAATCGCATGATTTATGCCCCTTGTAAAATCTTGTTGATAGCCTCCTTTAAAGGTGGCAGATCACGCTTTATCGTCTCCCAAACCCTTTCAGGATCAACAGCAAAGTATCCATGAATAAGTCTGTCTCTCATTCCTGCTATCTTTCGCCATGGTATTCCCTGATATTTTTCTTCTATTTCATCCGGGATATTCTTTACAGCCTCACCTATGACTTGCAAGCAATAAACTGCTGCATAAATCTTCTCTTTATCGCTGATGAAAGATTCAAAATCCATACCTTTAACAAAACTATCAATGTCTCTAATAGCATTTATAATAGCGACAAGGAAATCTCTATAATCTCTCTTATCTTTCATACATAAATAACCTCACTTAGGATATGCTGTCCAATATAAGGTTTTAAGCTTTTCCTCTCCACTAAATCCACCTTAATGCCCAGCAAATCGCTTAGCTCAATCTCCAAACCGACAAGATCCAGTAAGCTTAGCTTTGCATCTTCCTCAAACTCAACCAGAATATCCAGATCGCCTTTTCCCTTCTGCTCGCCCCTAACATAGGAGCCAAATATGCCAATCTCTTTTACCTTGTATTTCTCCCTAAGCTCTTCTTTATGCTCTTCCAGCGTCCTTTTTATCTCTTGAATGGATTTCATATCTTCTCCTTCACGTTAAACTCCATGGAAAACTTTCCCTATCTTTCCGCTCAGTTTCTTCTCCAGCAATCTCGATAATTCCTCAGAATAAAGCTCAATCCATCTGGCTCGGTCTTTAAATAGATCTTTGCTAAGCCTCGGCGTTTACTGTAACTTCAGTATATACTAAATTTCCCCTTTGCTCCTCTATATTGGGGACTCCCCTTCCAGCAAATTATAATGCTCTGGCTGTTTTTGTTGAAGCCTTTATATAGAGTGTTTAATTATTACCCTGAATGGCAGGGAAGGCTCTCTAGATTGCTTTGCTACACTCGCAATGACATCCAAGGTTGCCAATCACGCTGGCTTTATATGTTCCTTGATAGCTAGTAAAATAGCACCAATGGCGATAACTCCACTCAGGCGGCAGTATCTCAGAGTTAAGCAGAGGTATCCTGAAGCGATAGTTTTCTTTCGCCTAGGTGATTTTTATGAAACCTTCGATGAGGATGCCAGGGTTGCTTCACGAGAGTTAGATATTGTTTTAACTTCCCGTGAGATGGGCAAGGGGCATAAAGTGCCTATGGCGGGGATACCTTACCATGCTCTGGATAATTATTTAGCCAGGCTCATCAACCGAGGTCACAAGGTAGCTATTTGTGAGCAGCTTAGTCCTCCGGGCAAAGGGTTGGTGGACAGGGATGTCATCCGCGTAGTGACGCCAGGAACAGTGGTTGAGCCTAACTTGCTTGAGGCCAGAGCCAACAACTATCTGGCCAGCCTGGTTATCGAAGATGAGAGGGCAGGGATTGCCTATGTTGATATAACCACGAGCGAGTTTGCTACTACTCAGCTTCCTGCCGACAGGATTCTCCCTGAATTGGAACGTCTTCAGCCAAGCGAGCTTCTTATTTCTGAGAATGCCAATAACTACGGTCGATTGCCATTCACTATCACCAAGCTTGATGACTATTGGTTTGATTTGGAAGTTGCTCAACAAGCTTTACTGGAGCATTTTGCCGTGGCTACTCTGGAAGGCTATGGCTGTGCTCATTTGCCTTTAGCCATAAGGGCTGCTGGCTCATTAATCCATTATGTCAGAGAGACCCAAAAGGAAGCCTTGTCACAGCTAACCAGTCTCACCACCTACTCTACAGATTCCTTCATGGTCCTCGATGGCCAGACATGCCGCAATCTTGAGCTTTTTTGGGGTGGCAGGTGGGGAGAGACCAGCAACTCACTCCTTTCCATCGTTGACTTAACCAAGACAGCCATGGGTGGGAGACTGCTGAAGAATTGGCTCGGGCATCCTCTTGTTGACATAGTAGAGTTGAATCAACGGCAAGAAGCTGTCGCCTGGTTTTATGACAACACTTTGGCTCGCCATAAAGCTGTGGCACTTCTGGCAGATATTGCTGACTTGGAACGCTTAATTAATCGGGTCAGAAGTGGCAAAGTCATGCCCCGGGAGCTGATAACGCTTCGCTCTAGCTTAGAGAAGATACCTGAGCTAAAGGAGACGTTAGAAGGGGATTCTTTGGATTGGTTAGTCGCTGAACTGAAACCCTGCCCTGACATTGTGGATTTAATTAGTCGTTCTATTGCCGATGAACCTGGAGATTTTGAGCAAGGTGGAGTAATAAAGGAAGGTTTCTCCCCTGAATTAGATGCGCTTCGCCACAACTCAAAGGAGGCTAAGCAGTATCTGGCTAGCCTGGAGCAGAGAGAAAGGCAGCGCACAGGAATTAAATCCTTAAAGGTAGGTTACAACAGGGTGTTTGGCTATTATATTGAGGTGTCTCGAGCTAATCTCAATTTGGTTCCGTCTGATTACATCCGTAAGCAAACATTGGCAGAAGCGGAAAGATTTTTTACTCCCGAGCTTAAGGAGTATGAGTCGCTGATCTTAACCTCACAGGAAAAGATTGCTGACCTGGAGAGTGCTATTTTTCGACAAGTTTGTCAGCAAATAGGTGCCACTAGTGAGCAAATTTTGGCTACCGCCAGGGCTATCGCTCAAATTGATACCTTCTGTGGTCTTGCTGAGGTGGCAGCACGCTATGCCTATGTTAGGCCAAATTTAACTGCCGAAGATGTCATAGATATTAAAGGAGGGCGCCATCCTATAGTGGAGAGAAGTATAGGTAGCGATAATTTTATTCCCAACGACACTTACTTATGTAATAAGGATAACCAACTCATCATACTTACCGGTCCAAACATGTCGGGGAAATCTACTTATTTGAGACAGGTAGCCTTGATAGTTCTTTTGGCTCAAATAGGCAGCTTTGTTCCTGCGGATTCTGCCACCATTGGTATTATTGATCGCATCTTCACCCGAATTGGCGCTCAGGAAGACTTAGCTGCTGGGCAGTCTACTTTCATGGTGGAGATGACCGAGACGGCAAATATCTTACATAATGCCACTCCTCGTTCTTTGGTCATCTTGGACGAAATTGGGCGGGGTACGAGCACTTACGATGGGCTTTCCATCGCTTGGGCAGTGGCTGAGTTTATCCATGGGTCACCCAGGCTAGGCGCAAAAACTCTTTTTGCCACCCACTATCATGAGTTAGTGGATTTAGCTAATACCTTGCCCAGGGTGAAAAACTTCAATGTCGCTGTGGCTGGGGAGGGGGACAAAGTGGTCTTTTTACATAAAATTGTTCCCGGAGGCACCGATAGGAGTTATGGTATCCATGTGGCTCAGCTAGCTGGCTTGCCAAGATCGGTGATTAATCGAGCTCAGGAAGTTTTAATTGAGTTAGAAGAGAGTCATGCTTCCAAGAAAAGCAAGACCCCTCGGCGGAAAGCACAGCAACTTTCCCTTTTCCCGAAAGACTCTTTATTAGCTGACGAGATTGCTAAGCTTGACATTGATTCCATGTCACCTTTGGAAGCTATTAGCAAGCTTTATGAACTCAAACGAATGGCCAAGGAGAAATAATTTTGGTATGGATATAGCACCTACCACTAGCCTCTCAGACTTCTTTTGAGGACTGTGGTGGCATCTGGGTGGCAAAAAATTTTCAATCGCTGTTTTTGAATCCCTGGGACTGTTGTTGTCCAGCGAAAATGTCACCTTAATTGTTCAGCGAATTTGTCACCTCCTATCGATATGGATTCTAAAAGGTCTACGCCAGGGATGGTCTGGGCCAGGTTTAGTGTAGTGAGTAAGCTTTGGTTGAGGAGTTTTCTTTGTCATGATGACGGGCGCGGCAAGTTTATCAGAATTAGCCATGCCTGGTATAACACGAGCTGTATTCCTCGCCCTGAGCACTGGAGCCTCTGGCGGTGCTGGTTTAGTAGCTAGACAATGCCCCTGGTAATATACTGCTAAACTGCCATTCAGCCTCTCATGTACCTCCACCCTGGCACGAGCATAGCTCAATCTGCCATTAGTTGGCATTATTTGTAGCCTATGCTCTCCAAATCGCACCACGTTGTCTCGACCTACTGTACGGTAATACTTAAAACAGAATACCTCATCATGAGTAAATCCCTCTCCAGGTTGACGATAAGCTGAGTCAGGTTGGGCAGCCGGGATAGCAAACTTCTGGTTATATCGAGGGAGAAAATCCCGGAGCAGTTGGTTGGCCTCATCAATGGTTCTAGCCCCTGCCAGACGGAGCTCACTAACCAGCCGATCCTGGAAAGTGCCCCACAGCCTTTCAATCCTGCCTCTGGCCTGAGGTGAGCGTGACGAAATAGAAGTGATGCCCAATTCCTCCATTAGCCGGCCAAACTGAGTTGGTTTCCTTCTCCCCTCAAGCTGTTCTTCCAGTGACTCCGGCATCCCTTTGGAACGCTCGAATATGCCATGACGATCATGGTATAAAGCCACAGGTATACCATGGCTAGTTACAATTTGGCGTAGCAGGAGAAAATAGCCCTGAGCATCCTCCTCATCCCGGAATAAAGCATGGGGGACTTCTCCTGTAGCGTCATCTATTGCCCCTACAAGGCTGAGGCGAGGA
>PCSL01000113.1:5187-6145 GCA_002772325.1 Chloroflexi bacterium CG23_combo_of_CG06-09_8_20_14_all_45_10 | reverse complement strand
CATGCTCATTTTTCGATTAGAAAAGACTCTAAGCAAAGTATTTGGAAATGCTTTGCTGATTTAGATACAATGCCATTATGGACATTAGAGAAAAAATTTTAGAATTGCCAACTTACTCTCAAGAGCTGGGGCTTGATTTAAGAAGAGAGGAGGATAGATTCAAATGGCTTCTAGCTTCGATTCTTTTCGCCAAGAGGATCTCCTCAGAAATAGCTAAAAGAACTTATAAAGAATTTGAAAGGGAGGGAATTGTGACTCCTGAGAAGATTATCGAAAGTGGCTGGGATAAGCTGGTGGAGGTATTGGATCTCGGAGGCTATGTCCGCTATGATTTCTCTACCGCATCGAATTTGCTTGAAATAGCAGTTAGCTTGAAGGATAAATACGGCTCATTAGAAACTTTGTATACTCAGGCGAGGGATAGCAAAGACCTGGAGAATAAGCTGCTTGAATTTAAGGGCGTGGGACCAACTGCAGTCAGCATCTTTCTAAGAGAACTAAAGGGAATCTGGGAAAGAGCAAAACCACGGCCCTCTCTACTCGCCAAAGAAGTTGCCTCCAAACTTGGACTAGGAGAGGGAAAATTAGAGCTTCCCGGTATGGAATCCTCTTTGGTGAGGATAAACTTAGAATTTTGCCGACGCAAGAGGTGCTCTAGCTGCCCGGTAAAGGAGAGTTGTTGCGAGCCAAAGATTAGCTAAGCTCTATTTACATGAGCCAGCAAGTACAGCCTATTGACATTCGCGTATATACCTATTATTCTGCTACCTACAATAAATATAAAGGAGCCTAGAGATGCAAGCATACTGTATGAAGTGTAGAGCTAAGAGAGAAATCAAGAACCCCAGGTCAGTCATATTCAAGAATGGGCGCCCAGCAACCCAGGGAGTTTGTCCTGTCTGTGGCACCAAGGTATTTCGCATTGGCAAGAGCTAACTAGAACTACTAGTAAACCAAC
>PCSL01000113.1:4868-5121 GCA_002772325.1 Chloroflexi bacterium CG23_combo_of_CG06-09_8_20_14_all_45_10 | reverse complement strand
CTTCTCGGGAATCTTTAGCCTTTTATTAACCGTCACTCTAATCGCTCTGGGCATCATTGTCACCTTTAATCTCACTATCCTTAATCCCAACTTCATCATCTCCGAACTCGATAAACTAGATATCTATTCGATCACCGCCAATCAAGTGAGAGAGCAAATTCCAGCAGAAGAGCCTTATATAGCTCAAATTGTAGATGAAACCATCGCTGACCTTGAGCCCTGGCTAAAGGAACAGACTGCTACTGTTATCTAT
>PCSL01000113.1:355-4844 GCA_002772325.1 Chloroflexi bacterium CG23_combo_of_CG06-09_8_20_14_all_45_10 | reverse complement strand
GACCAGAAACTCAATATAGTTATCCCACTGGAACAAGTAAGAACCACTATCAAGGACAATGTAGCGCAAGCTATACTCAAATCTCCCCCACCTGAGTTGGCAGGAGCTTCACAGAGCCAAATACAAGCCTTTCTATCACAAATATATGCCGAAATAGATAGTCAAATTCCGCAACAAATAGAAATTAACGAGACATCCTTGGGGCCGGAGATAACAACACAGCTTCAACAAGTGCGGCAAATTGTTGGCTATATCGTGCTTAGTTATAAAGCGCTGATTGGTCTGGCTCTCTTGCTGATATTGCTTATAGCTTTGATACAATGGTGGCATGTAAAGCCCATCGCCCTTTACGCTGGCATACCCTTTACTATAGTTGGCATTACTGGTCTTGTGAGCACCATAGTCGCTAGAAGCCTTATCCCAAATATAATCCCGTCCGAAGTACCGCCTGAGATTATGTCAAAATTACCTCAGTTAATCGCTGATTTCGCCAGCCCTTTACAAATATATAGCGTGGGGTTCCTGATTGCCGGAATAGGACTAATCATACTCTCTATTAAGCTCCAATCTCCAGGTTATGCCCCCTGACAAGACTCACCATAGTAGCTGCATAAGCATCTGTCTTATAACTAGGCATTCAGTTACTACGGTATTTTGCCTTGCTGGTTTGCTGAGTCCAAAGGCTCGAAGCTTTGAATAATGTTTTGCTGTAATTGCATTCCGGACGGACATTTGTGGACAATGTGACTGAAGTTTATTTCCTCATTATCAACTGAACCCTCGTTGTTTAAATGCCGCAGCATTCTCCGCCATCTTCTTCAGGAGGTCAAGGGCAAGCTGTCTTTCCTTCTCTGTAAATCCGGTGGCCAGAACCTCAGTCCAGCGTTTCAAAGTTCTTTCTAGCCTGGGCACGACATCCTTGCCTTTAGCTGTCAGAGAAAGTCTGTAAAACCGCTTGTCCTGGGAATCACGTTTTTTCGTCACATATCCCAGTTCAACCAGCTTCCTAATTGCACGCGCTGTCGTTGTCTTATCCATGCTGAGTGCTTCACTCAATTCGTCCTGGCTCAATCCATCCTGCTGATAAAGAACACGGATAAAGGGCAAGTGACCTCCCTTGACATCGAGTTCAGCAAACTCTTTGTCTATAAAACTACGGCTGTACCTGTGAATGATAGAGACCCATCTGCCTAATGACTCATTCATCGTGTATCACCCCGCTTCCATTAGAATTTGCTGTTTCTTGAACTCACGCATCTGGGGAATAACCATAGCAAGCGTTATGATAAAGGATAACGTATCGGCAATTGGGAATGATAGCCAAACTCCATTAAGCTGAAAGAAATGCGGTAGAATGAATACCAAAGGGATAAGGAAGAGAATCTGCCTGGATGTAGAGAGAATGAATGTCGGAATTGCTTTTCCAATTGCCTGAAATATCGTTGCGCCGACAACCTGAAATCCGACCAGAAAAAGTGCCATGAAGATAAGCCTTATTGCGTGGGTGCCCTGGGATATAAGGGCAGCATCCGTGGAAAAAATACCTACAATCGACCGGGCGAAAAGGAGGATGATTAAGAAAGCACTGAGGGAAATAACTGTCGCAATAATAACAGACCAACGTATTACTTCTATTCCCCTGTCATAACGCCTCGCGCCATAGCTGAAACCGAGGATTGGCTGAAGTCCTTGAGCAATACCCCTGCTCGGCATTACGGCAAAGTGCAGCACCCTAAATACCACACCAAAAACTGCTATGGAGACATCCCCACCGTAGAAACCAAGAGTTCTATTAATAATGACAGCAATAAAGCTTCCTGCTGCAGTCCTTACAAAGTCGGCAAATCCTATGGCTACAATTTCCCTGACTACAGTCCGCTCAAGAATAAAGTTTTTCACCCGAATTCGTAGGGAACTCTTTCCAGAAAGAAAATAACGCGCCAGATATAGGGTCGTGACGACATGTGCGATAACCGTGGCAACTGCGGCACCCCGGATACCCATACCAAGGGCAAAGATGAAAACTGGGTCAAGCGCAATATTTAAAAGAGCACCTATAAACATGCTTATCATCGCAACGCGGGCATTGCCTTCCGCCCTGACAATAGCATTGGCTGCCATAGAAGATGTGTGGAATACCGCACCGAGAAGGATTATATCCATATACTCCTTTGCATAGGGCAGAATGGTGTCCGTAGCCCCAAAAAGACGGAGAAAGAAGGTGCTTCGTGACAATCCCACAACCGTAAACACTCCCCCGAGTAGGACAATTAGAAATATCGCATTACCCAGTGTACGTTCCGCTCTTTCCGTATTGCTGGCACCCAAGCTTCTAGAAATAAGCGAAGCTGCCCCCATTCCCACCATCAGCCCTATGCCCGTCATCACCATCTGGACAGGAAAAACAATGGAAACGCCGGCAATACCCAGAGTACCCACTCCTCGACCAACAAAAATCGCATCGACGACGTTGTAGAGAGACATAACGAACATACCTACCGTCGCTGGAAGAGAGAGTCTCCATAGCAGTGTTTTTATGGGCTCGTTCGCCAGAGCTAGACTGTGGTTATACATAAGCTACTCATATCCCTTCATCAGTTGTATATGCAACCGATTATACCAGGGTATAGTTGTAAATACAGCTAATCTTCAAAATAGTCTTCCGGTAGAATTTGAGTGGAAGGCAGAATGTTATTTATCTCCCTGCCAGAACCATTTCCCTCTCTAAAGTTGTAATTACACTCTGCAAGGGGTACGGATTCATGGGTACATGCTCCTTAGTTTCTCTACAATTCTCCTCTCTTCCGTAAGTTTCTCTCTTTGCTCCGGGGTTAGCTGAGCTTCATATTCAGCCAGCATTCGGTGTAACCTTTCCATCTCCCTATCGGGTTTCGCCTTCCCGGAACCAGACATTAGAGGTATAGGAGTTTCTTTAACTCCTTTGGCTAGGCCGATTTTAGCAGCAATCCTTGGATACCATGATGGTCTAAAAAGCCCGGCAGTTAACAAGTCTCCAAACCGCACTATCAGAATGTCAATATACCGCATAGGTAGAAAGAACCAACACACAAACTCACCTCTCTGACCTCTCACAGCGTGCAATAGAGTGCCTCCCCCAGCGTATAAGAAACATAGCGTGAACACAAGGCAGAGCAGTGATAAGATGACAAGAATCAGACTCCCAAAAAAACCAGCACCAATCGCACCAAAGACAAAGCTTAAGATAAGGCCAAGTATAGACCAGCCAAAGGCCAATACCAGGTAACCAGTGCCCCTGTACTCAGGTGGCTCTAGTTCGCTTAGTTTGGCGCCCGTTACTTGTGGCTCAGCGATATTACGTTTGCCGGCAACAAATAATAGAGCAGCAGCCGTCAATGAGAAGCCAGCAAGAACAGCGAAAAAAGAAGGGGAAAGCAAACTACCTAGTCTTACTAAGATTTCCATGACTGCCTCCTTTGGAACTAGTCTCAACGAACATTTAGAAGATATTATAACAGGTTCAAATGTGATGGGACTCGTTGCAATACAGCGTAAGTTTGTTTACCTCTCTGAATACGAGTCGCCGAACTGCCTAGGCTCCTTCACCACGCAAAACACATTGAAAAGGGAAAACTCTTAAGCTTGCTTTGATAAGAGGAGGGACGCGTCTTTATCGCTAAGCAAATTGACAGAATTTGGCGGATGAAAAGATTACCCTAGTCCCTTCTCAAACAACTTTCCACTCCAACGTTGTAACTACATTCCGCAGGGGCAAGGGTTTAGCTCCATTCTAAGATGTTGACCATCACGCGAACGAGGACTAAACTTAGGTCCCAAAAGTTGATTATCACCTCTGAAAATCTGGTAGTATTAAAAGGGAAAAAACGCAAGAAAGGAGACAGTTATGAAGATTATTGACCTGCGAAGTGATACGATAACCCTCCCCACAGAGGATATGCGCCGAGCCATGTATGAGGCTGAGGTAGGAGATGACGTTTATAAAGAGGACCCCACCGTTAATCTCTTAGAGGAATTAGCTGCCCGCATGTTGGAGAAAGAGGCTGCTCTCTTTACAGCCAGCGGAACTATGAGCAACCTTATTGCTATCCTGATACATACCCACCACGGCAATGAAATCATCATGGGCAGTGAGGCTCATATCTTATGGGCCGAGGTTGGCTCTGCATCTGCCTTGGGTGGAGTCGTGATATGGACTGTTCCCAACGAGCAAGACGGCCGGCTGGACCCTGGTATGGTGGAGCAAGCTATTCGACCAGAAAATATCCACTTCCCTCAGACTACGCTCCTCTGTCTGGAGAATACCCACAACCGCTGTGGTGGCACTGTTCTGACTCCTGAATACACATCTGCTATCGCCGAACTCGCCCACCAACATGGACTTCGGGTTCACCTGGATGGAGCACGCATTTTCAACGCCGCCGTTGCCCTTGATGTGCCTGTAAGTGAATTGGTTGCACCCGCGGATTCTGTCTGCTTCTGCCTCTCCAAG
>PCSL01000113.1:0-219 GCA_002772325.1 Chloroflexi bacterium CG23_combo_of_CG06-09_8_20_14_all_45_10 | reverse complement strand
AGAAAATGGTTGAGCGTCTGGCTGAAGATCATGCTACTGCCCGGCACTTAGCGTATGGGCTAGCCAACATCCCCGGCATCACCATTCACCCTGACAGAGTTCAAACCAACATCGTGATATTTGAGCCTCCGATCACCATCCCCGCTCCCGAGTTCATCCAACGGAGCAGTGCCCGGGGTGTCAGGTTCGGCTCTCTGGGTGGGCGAAGAGTACGGGCCG
>PCSL01000074.1:3939-6310 GCA_002772325.1 Chloroflexi bacterium CG23_combo_of_CG06-09_8_20_14_all_45_10 | reverse complement strand
TGCGTGATACACTTCGCTTAAAGAGTCAACTTCACCTCCTGGACAAATCTTTCCTGAAATATAGTGAAATTTATTCCTTACTTCATGAGTATGACCTATTAGCTATCCAAAGCAACGCCATAGCTTCAGAATCTTCAGTCGTGTGTTCCAATCTCAAGCTGTTTTTAACTAAATTGCGGTATGTAAAGACCTCCCTCAACGGAGAGGAGCTAAAAAGGCTGGGTATTTCCGCCGGCCCAGAGTTAGGGAAAATCCTCCAAATACTCCATAAGGCGAAATTGGATGGAGAGGTCAAGAATAAGGCAGAGGAAGAAAAACTAGCACTGCTACTGAAACCATAAGGGCAAGAGGCGGAAGATTCCCCAACCAAAGTAACAAAACAAAATATACTATTAACCGCATAAATCTTTAAAATCCTAAGCCCTAAATCCTAAACAAATTCGAATGACCAAAATTCAAAATTCAAAACAGTTTTGAACATTTAGGATTTGAATTTTGAGCTTGTTTAGGGTTTAGAATTTCGGATTTAGAATTTTCATCCGGGGAAGGAAGATGCTACATAGCATTCTAGCCCTTGCTTTCTCAGGCGTAAACATAGCTCATTAGCTTTCCCCTCCTCAGAGACAAAAGTAAAAAGACACGGCCCAGAGCCAACTAGATAAATGCTTGCCGCTCCAGCTTCCTCAAAGCTCTTCTTATATTTGGCTAAGTTGGGCAGAAAATCAAAAGCCACTTTTTCAAAAACATTGAACATAAGAATTGGGGCAAGCGTTTTCCCCTGCCTTAAAGATGGCAAAGCAGCCTGAACAAATTGCCCCTTAGTGAAGTGGCTAGCATCCAATCTACTATAGAGTTGCTTTGCTTTATCCTGAATTTTAGCTAATGGTGGCACTAGTAAAACAAACCAAGTCAAAGGTAAGGATGGCAATGGGGTTACTTTTTCTCCTTTCCCTTCCACTAATGCTGTGCCGCCATAAATAAAAAAAGGAACATCTGAACCCAGCTTAGCGGCTAAATAAACTAACTCAGAAACTGGTAGCTTTAGCTCCCAAAGCTTATTGAGAGCCAAAAGGGTGCTAGCGGCATCGCTGCTGCCCCCACCTAATCCCACTCCCCAGGGTATATTCTTGCCAAGCTCAATTCGCCCCCCTTTATTATATTTTGTAGCTTTCTTAAGAAGCGTGGCAGCCTTCGTTACCAAATTATTGCGCTCCAAGCTTGGCTCACTGCACTTAAAAGAGATTCCCTCAGCTAGCTGAAATCTAAGGGTGTCACACAAATTTATTGTCTGAAAAATACTGGAGATTTGGTGATAACCGTCATACTTTCCTAGCACTTCGAGAACAAGGTTTATTTTGGCTGGCGCATAAATAGTTAGCATAGCGATTATTTCCTAAAGGGGGCAAAAACCTCCCATAGCTCTTTCCACTCTCCCAGATTAAGCGTTTCAGCCCGTCGTTTAGCTTCTATTCCAGCCCTTCCCAGCAGCAAAGCGACCTGGCTGGGCGACATTCCCAGAGCCTGAGCCAAGGAATTGCGAAGCTGTTTGCGTGGTGATCTAAAACCACAGCTAACTATATCAAAAAAACTGTCAACATCGCAGACCTCGATAGGCGGTTTGGAGTAAACATCAAGGCGTAAAATAAGGGAATCCACCTTCGGCGGTGGATAGAAACTTCCCGCTGGCACAAAGGCTATGATAATCGGTTTACTATAAAATTGAGTGCGAACACTAAGCAGGCTCATCTTACCAGGATTAGCAGCTATAGCCTCACCAACTTCCTTCTGCACCATTACCACCATTAACGAAGGCTTAGCCCAAGCCTCTAAAAAATGACGCAGAATTGGTGAAGTAATATAATAAGGAAGATTAGCTACTACTTTATAACCTTGTGCCAACTCAGGAATAGTCAAATAATCTCCCAGAAGCTGCTGTGGAGCGATCTTGAGTATATCAGCGTGGATAATTTTGATATTGGAGAAAGAAACTAAACTTTCCCTTAACATTCTAACTAATTTGAAATCGAGTTCCACCGCGATAACTTTACCGACTACCTCAGCTAGCCTTTTAGTCAGTATGCCCAAGCCTGGCCCTACCTCAACTACAATGTCCTTGCGACTAAGTTCAGCAGCAGATAAAATACACTCCAATATATCTTCATCAACAAGGAAATGCTGCCCCAATCTTTTTTTGGCCTTAAGGCCAAACTGCTGAAGCAAGGCTTTAACTGGAGATGTTTCCACGACCTAATTGGAAATATTAGCGATAAAAACTAGCCATATCAAATCCGAAGGCTTATAATCAATGTGATTTGATTGTCAAATGATGCTCAATGGCTAAGAAATACGCTGTTGTTATAGTCGGTGGCGG
>PCSL01000074.1:2383-3916 GCA_002772325.1 Chloroflexi bacterium CG23_combo_of_CG06-09_8_20_14_all_45_10 | reverse complement strand
TAGAGCTGTCTGATGCCGGCATTGAGGTTTTGCTTCTAGACAAAGGGAGAGAAATTGATGCTCGTGGTTGCCCAATTCAAAAAGGAAGCGACCATTGTGTACTCTGTTCACCTTGCCATCTAGTAAGTGGTTTCGGAGGCGCTGGAGCTTTTAGCGATGGCAAGCTGACTTTATCTACCGAAGTGGGCGGCCGACTCAAAGAGCTAATTGGCCCTGACCAAGCCAAAATGCTTGTTGATTACATTGACACTACTTATCTCAATTTTGGCGCTCGGCACAAAGTTTATGGAATAGGAGAAAAGGTAGCTGAGCTGGAGCACCAAGCTACCTTAGCCGGGCTCAGACTAATCCCGGTCAAATTACGCCACCTGGGGACAGAGCGCTGCCGCCAAGTATTAAAGGCTATGCAGAGGCAACTAGCATCTAAAATAGATATAAAGCTAAGAACAGAGGTTAAGAGCATCGTAGTTGAAAATGGCACAGTCAAAGCTATCGAACTAGCTAATGGTGAAAGATTGAGTTGCTCCTACCTAATATTGGCTCCGGGAAGAGAAGGAGCAGAGTGGCTAACCAGCGAAGCCAAAAAAAACAAACTCAGCCTCAACTCTAATCCCATCGATGTTGGTTGCAGAATCGAAGTACCATCAGCAATCATGGAAGAACTAACTTCAGTATTATATGAATCAAAACTCGAGTTCTATTCCAAGACTTTCGATGACCGGGTCAGGACATTCTGTATGTGCCCAGGTGGTGAGGTAATTATGGAATCCACTGGAGGCTCTGACCCAGTAGTTACAGTCAATGGGGTTGGCTATGCCAAGCATAGAACAAAGAATACTAATTTCGCCATTTTGGTAAGCACAGTTTTCACCGAGCCCTTCCATGAACCCATCGCCTATGGTAAATATCTGGCGCGGTTAACCAATCTCATTAGTGGCGGTGTCTTAGTGCAACGGCTGGGGGATTTAATGGATGGCCGCCGTTCCACAGAAGCTCGCCTCAAACGCAGCCTTGTAGAGCCAAGCTTAAAGGCGGCAACCCCAGGAGATTTAAGCTTCGCTCTGCCCTACCGTTATCTCAAAAGTATAGTTGAGATGCTCCAAGCTATGGATAAATTAGCTCCGGGCGTTGCTTCTCCTCACACTTTGCTTTACGGAACAGAGGTTAAGTTTTATTCCAGTCAACTGAAGTTGACCCCGTGCTTGGAGACTGAGATTAGTAATATGTTCGCTGCTGGCGATGGTGCCGGTATAAGCCGAGGCTTAGTCCAAGCCTCAGCTTCAGGGGTAGTAGCAGCTAGAGAAATATTAAAGCGGCTGGGCAAAAAATGACAAATCCCAAGCACGAAATCCGAAATCCTAAACAATATCAAAGCACTAATGACCAAAACTTGTCCTCGAACGAAGTGAAGGATTCAAAATAAAATGAGTTTCAGTATTTGAATTTAGACATTTGGATTTGTTTAGGATTTAGTGCTTAGTATTTAGGATTTAAGTTGAAGGGGCTCACAGTTTTTGGCATCGATTTAACCTC
>PCSL01000074.1:514-2294 GCA_002772325.1 Chloroflexi bacterium CG23_combo_of_CG06-09_8_20_14_all_45_10 | reverse complement strand
TTAACATCATAAATCTCTATTCTCCGAAGATAACAGCCATTGATGCTCCTTTAAGTCTGCCACTGGGGCTATGTTGCCTTGAAGAGAGCTGTAGTTGCCAACCATGGTCAAAGAGGAAAAACAGGCAGTGCGACCAAGAATTGAGGAAGGGGGGTATTTCCTGTTATCCCACGACAAAAAAGACTTTTATTAAACCTTTGATTTATCGCGGCATTGCGCTTAAAAATAAGCTCTATCAAATGGGATTTGAGGTTATTGAAGTTTATCCTTATGCCAGCAAAGTTCGTTTGTTTGGTAAACCCATACCAAGAAAAAATACACCCCTGGGGATAGCCTTCCTCAAGCAACGTCTAACAAACCTTTTACCGGCTCTTAAACCATATTTGGACATTTTCAACCATAACCTCTGCGATGCCGCTATAGCAGCTTACACCGCTTTCCTCTATTGCCGAAATATGGTGGCTGCTTTAGGTAATGAGGAGGAAGGATTAATTTTTATCCCACTCGAGCAACTGAGTCATCACTGAACCTAAGCTAGAAGAATTACCTTGACCTTCAATCCTTCCCTTGCTAAACTGAGTAGGTGTTATCAGGCAATCTAACAGGCAGCTCTCAAGTGTCCCCTGACAGGGGTTTGGTGGAAGTTTTCACCGGTGATGGCAAAGGAAAGACATCAGCTGCTTTAGGAGTAGCGCTTAGGGCTTTAGGACATGACTTAAAAATCTTCATTGTGTTCTTCATGAAAGGCAGCTTCCCTTGCGGAGAGCAAAAAACTTTATCTCAGTTGCCAAACGTCACTTTTGTCAGATTTGGACCGGAGACCTTTGTTGATCCCAACAATGTAACCAAAGCAGACAAAAAGGAAGCAAAAAAGGCTTTGAATGCAGCTAGGAAAGCGATTCTTAGCAATGATTATGACATAGTAATCCTCGATGAAATCAATGTGGCTGCAGCCTGGAAGCTCATTGACATTGATGAAGTAATAAAGCTAATACGAGAAAAACCGAAAAAAGTAGAACTTATCCTCACCGGACGCTACGCCGATGATAAGCTCATTGACCTAGCTGACTTAGTTACTGATATGACCAAGGTAAAGCATCCCTACGACAAGGGAATATCAGCCCGTAAGGGCATTGACTACTAAGCAAAGGAGGGCATGATGGATATAACTTTAAGCCTTATTAAGGCAGATGTTGGTGGCTACGTAGGGCATTCCAGCTCCCACCCAGATGTAATACAAAAAGCCAAGGAAAGCCTGGAACATGCTAAAGAGCAAGGATTGCTCATTGACTATTATGTCACTGCGTGTGGCGATGACCTTCAATTAATAATGACTCACCAGCAAGGTGAAGATAGTGAGCAAATCCATAAATTAGCCTGGGATACATTCGTGGAATGCACCGATGTAGCTAAAAGGCTAAAGCTTCATGGCGCTGGACAAGACCTTTTATCTGATGCCTTTTCTGGCACCATTAAAGGACTGGGGCCCGGTGTAGCTGAGATGCAGTTTACCGAGCGCGCAGCTGAAACCATTGTCATATTCATGGCAGACAAGACAGCCTCCGGCGCCTGGAATCTGCCACTATACAAAATTTTCGCTGATCCCTTTAATACCATTGGATTAGTAATTGCCTCTAATATGCATTCTGGCTTTACCTTCGAAGTTCATGATGTTCTGAAATCTAAAAAAATCACCTTCAATGCCCCCGAAGAAATCTATGACTTGCTCATTTTCTTGGGTTCGCCAAGCCGCTATGCTCTTAAGGCCGTCTACCACAAA
>PCSL01000074.1:201-482 GCA_002772325.1 Chloroflexi bacterium CG23_combo_of_CG06-09_8_20_14_all_45_10 | reverse complement strand
TCAGAGGCTGGCTCTAATTGCCGGCAGGTATGTAGGCAAGGATGACCCGGTGTGCATCGTTAGATCGCAAGGCAAGTTCCCCGCTGTAGGCGAGGTACTTGAGCCTTTCGCTTCACCTAATATAGTGAAAGGGTGGATGAGGGGCTCTCACCACGGTCCCTTAATGCCAGTTCCTTTCCGTGAAGCTAGGGCTATTCGTTTTGACGGTCCACCAAGAGTGATAGCTGCTGGTTTCCAGTTAGCAAATGGCAAGCTTATCGGCCCCAGCGATCTCTTCGATG
>PCSL01000074.1:0-130 GCA_002772325.1 Chloroflexi bacterium CG23_combo_of_CG06-09_8_20_14_all_45_10 | reverse complement strand
GAGCCACATCGCCTGCCACTAGAGGAAATGGAATACACCACCATGCCTGAAGTGAGCAAAAAATTGGCTCCCAGATTCCAGAACATTTAACAATGGTTAACTACAAAACCTCTTATAGTTCTCCCTCCCC
>PCSL01000054.1:5787-6368 GCA_002772325.1 Chloroflexi bacterium CG23_combo_of_CG06-09_8_20_14_all_45_10 | reverse complement strand
GATGTTCTCGCCTCGGTAGCCATCACCTCGAGTTGCTCCAGTGACCAGCAAGCCATCAACATAAGTCAAAGCTACCGCTAGCCCATCAATTTTAGGTTCACAAGCAAGGTCAAAACTACGTCCAGCTAAAAGGTTACTAGCTCTCTTGTGCCAAGCCGCTAATTCCTCGTAAGAAAAAGCATTAGCCAAGCTCAACAAAGGCTCAGGGTGTTCCACCACTCCAAACTCTTCCACAGGTGGGGCACCAATCCTCTGCGTTGGCGAATCAGGCGTGATAAGCTCAGGATGCTCAGACTCGAGCTGTTTAAGCTCCCTCATCAGTTCATCATATTCAGCATCACTGATTTCGGGGCTATCCAGCACATAATAACGGTAATTGTGGTAGTTAATTATCTTCCTTAGCTCTTCTATCCGCTGCTTTGCCTTAAGTATATCCTCCATAAGCTCCCCCACCAGATTATACCATAGCTAAAATAGGCAGACAGAAATGCCGTTTACCGAACGCAGACCTGAAAAGCAAACTACAGGCATTACCAAGGAAAGTTTTTGGTTACTTCTTTCGCCCGAACGGGCAGATATAA
>PCSL01000054.1:4843-5763 GCA_002772325.1 Chloroflexi bacterium CG23_combo_of_CG06-09_8_20_14_all_45_10 | reverse complement strand
CCAATGGTCTGCTCTTGTTCACTAACATAGCGGTCACATGCCTCAGCAGCAAATATCTCGCTTCTTGGTCTGGGCCTATCAAAAGCCTGTCCAGTAAAAGCATGCACTGGACAAGCTTCCACGCATGTGCGGCAGTCCTGGCACATCTCATCCATAGGCATTCCAGCTTCCAACGGAGCATCTGTAAGCACGGTACCCCACCTCACGCGGGGACCATGTTTTGGTGTAATGAGCAAAGCGCTCTTGCCAATCCATCCCAGTCCGGCTAAATGAGCTGCTAATTTGTGGGAGAACACACCAGCAAGTCTAGTTTTACCCACTCTTTGAGAAGACGGGACAATGAAAGCTTGAAAACCGGCTTTATCCAGGTATTGGGCTAACATCAAAGAAATCGAGTCTATGCAGGGATTTACAATTTGATGCGTGTGATACCAATAGGTATGTATGGCAGCAGCATCACTATGATATCTCAGCACATTTACAATGCTATCCATAAGAACGAAGCCGTGAGAAACAGCTCGCGGAAACTGAGCTAGAAATTCTCCGCCTTGCTCTGAAATACACTGCCTGGCAGGAGTAAGGTCAGCTATGCCGAAGTAGGTCGCCCCCGCATTCGTGGCCAAAGATTCTAGCTTGCCTCTAAGATTTACCTTATCCCTATCTTTCATAGCTAACTCCTATCTATAAGTATAGCACAGCAAAGCTTCCCAACCTTAACCCCACTCCCTCACAATTTCTAAACTACTAAATCCACTGATATTTGCTATAATCAAAGCAGAGGCAGAGAAATAACTTTTTGATTTGTCTAACTGGATGTTAGCGGAAGTCGTATGTATAAAGGATAAATTTATGGTTAAAGAGAAC
The DNA here is from genome assembly GCA_002772325.1 of Chloroflexi bacterium CG23_combo_of_CG06-09_8_20_14_all_45_10. Lineage (GTDB taxonomy): Bacteria > Chloroflexota > Dehalococcoidia > GIF9 > AB-539-J10 > 20-14-all-45-10. The sequence goes on along the minus strand of PCSL01000054.1, from coordinate 4,899 downwards.
ATACTCTATATTCAAGATGGAGACATCGTAGATGGAACTCCCCTTCTGGATATCAA
>PCSL01000054.1:2786-4782 GCA_002772325.1 Chloroflexi bacterium CG23_combo_of_CG06-09_8_20_14_all_45_10 | reverse complement strand
GTGCCTAAACTTTCAACCTCAAAAGATGACGGAAGGTTCACCATATGTTAGACAACATCAGCATTATTTTAAGGAGGATGCGAACATGGCTACGAAACCAGTGGTAATTAAGTTCTTCGCCCCTGTCATAGATGCTACAGTCAACGCTCTTATGAATGCTATTGACCAGAAAATGAAGCAAGGAATAAGAGATTTCATCATCCTTATCTCCTCACCCGGTGGCTCTGTTATTCACGGTTTGAGCACATACAATTATCTCAAAGGGTTGCCCGCCACGATAACTACACACAACTTCGGTAGCGTAGACTCAATAGGCATCGTCCTATATTGTGCCGGCTCAAGAAGGCTGTCAGTGCCCCAAGCGAGATTCTTGCTTCACGGCGTTAACGCCCAATTTAGGGGAAATCAGAACTTAGAAGAAAAACAGCTAGAAGAAAGGCTAAAAGGATTAAGAATTGACATCGAGAACATCGCCAAAGTAATTGCCGCAAATACAGGTAAAAGCGTAAAGGATGTGACCAATGCCATGCTTGAAAGGACAACTCTGAACCCAGAGGAAGCACAATCCTGGGGCCTGGTGCATGAAATCAAGTCACAGCTATTTGAAGCAGGAAGCGAAGTGATCTCCATACAATTTCAGCAACCGCAAAAACCATGACATTAACCAAACTGGCTACGCAAGATTTCAGACAAACATAAACTGCTATTTGGTAGAGGGTTAACAATCGAAATGCTATTTGTTACGTTAGTAAGTGTTTACTTTAGTTCCTTTAATAGATAAAATCGGGATTAACCAAATATACCCAGCAAACTCGTAAGGAGGTGAGCATGTCAAAGCGTATTTTTAAAGGGCTGGCTGCCATTCTCATAGTCACACTATTAACGATATTCACTGTAGTGCCGGTTTTAGCATTTGATGCTCGCAGTGGAGCGACGGTCACCGTCGCTAGTGGAGAGACAGTGGACGATGACCTATATGTGGGTGCTAACACTGTTATCATTGATGGCACTATCAACGGCGACCTCTGGGCTGCTTAGCACGATCACCGTCAATGGTGTAGTTAACGGCAGCGTTATGGCTGCTGGCAGGACAGTTAACATCAATGGCGATGTTGGTCATGCTGTGCGGGCAGTAGTCGAAACTATCAATATTAACGGCAATGTTAGCGGCGATGTGATGGTTGCCGGTGGTGATGTGAATATAGCCAGTACAGCCAGAGTTGGTGGTGACCTTCTTTTCGGCGCTGGAATTGCACGCATTGATGGACTTATTGAGGGTGACATCAAGGGTGGAGGAAGCGAGGTCACCATAAGCAACGGGGTAAAGGGAAACATTGCTCTCAAAGTTGAGAGCCTGACAATACTGCCTACGGCAAATATTCAAGGCGACCTAACCTACACCTGTGAGGAAGAAGCTGATATCCAATCCGGTGCCCAAATTGGTGGGATGACCACTCATAACCTGCCTGAAGTAAAGGAAAAACGAGCTAAACCCTTCCCCTTCGTCCTTTTCTCTGGCATAGGAGGCAAGGTAACAGGCTTCATAATGGCTTTGATAGCCGGGCTAGTTATCATTCTCCTTGCCCCAAGACGATTGACATCTATCGCCGAGTCTATACGAAGTAGACCTGGGGCCAGCGCTGGCTGGGGAGCTCTTATCCTGTTTGTTACTCCTATCGCCGCTATAATAGTGTGCATTACCATCATCGGTATACCCGTGGGGCTAATTGCTCTAGCTCTCTGGGGGATAGCTATTTACCTGGCCCAAATCCCTGTGGGCTTATTTATCGGGCGGTGGATTATTGGCCGCTTCAGGGGGGTGGAGGGCAAAGCCATCATGGTCGGAGCCCTAGCTTTGGGACTTGTCATCCTTAAGCTCTTGAGGCTAATCCCCTACTTAGGCTTCTTCATTGGACTGGCTGTTATCCTCTTTGGCTTGGGAGCCGTAGTAGTCTCAGAAAGGGGGCGACGAGCCAGGGCCCGGGAGGCAGAGTCA
>PCSL01000054.1:1291-2687 GCA_002772325.1 Chloroflexi bacterium CG23_combo_of_CG06-09_8_20_14_all_45_10 | reverse complement strand
ACATCACAATGACCAAAAAGCTAAATAAACATCCTCCACCAAACATGGCTAACTTGATAGTTAAACCAGTTGAGACTTCACAAGAATTAAGTGACGCCCAGGAAGTAAGACGCCAAGTCTTTACCGAAGAACAAGGAATAAAACGAGAAATTGACATTAATGGGCTGGACCAGAATTCAGACCATATCATTGCCTATGATAAGAACGTTCCAGTTGGAACCGCCAGAATCAGGTACAAAAATGGTATCCAAGCGAAGCTTGAGAGGATTGCCGTGTTAAAATCCTATCGAGGCCAAGGAATCGGTAAAAGAATAATCGCAGCATCCCTAGGATTGGCTAAGACGAAAGGGGCATTAGAAGTAACATTGGATTCGCAGCAGTCCGCTGCAGGGTTTTATGAAAAGCTCGGCTTCCGACAAGAAGGAGAGCCATTTGAAGAGGTCGGAATCCCACATATAGCAATGACCAAAAAACTGTAAAAATGATTCGCAGTCTACTGCCCTCAGACTTTGACGCTATCCTAAAGGTCATAAATGACGCTGCACAGGCTTATAAAGGTGTAATCCCGAGTGATAGGTGGAAGGAACCTTATATGTCAGCCAATGAACTAAAAGAGGAAATTGAAACTGGTGTTAGATTCTTCGGATGGATGGAGGGTGACCATTTACTTGGAGTAGCAGGAATCCAACCTGTTAAAGATACTACGCTGATCAGGCATACCTATGTAGCTACAAAATGCCAGAGAAAAGGGATTGGCGACAGGTTACTTGAACACTTGATGAGTTTAGCCAAAACTCCCGAAATCCTGGTGGGAACCTGGGCCGATGCAACCTGGGCTATTCGATTTTATGAAAAACATGGCTTCAAGCTAGTATCGCCCGAGGAAAAGGATAGACTCCTGCGAACATATTGGAACATTCCTGACAGGCAGATTGAAACCTCAGTTGTGCTAAAGTTTACCAAATAAATTGGGGCCTTAAGCCGATGTTACCCAAGGGCGGCTGAGGTCAACACCCGCTCCATAAGCGATAGAAAACTGCACTTGAATACGCAAAATCAGAGCTAAAATGCAGATAGTGCAAACAAAACGCTATACTTATATAGGAAAGGAGGTATTCGCATGATGCCACAAATCCTTGAAATGCCATCACAAAAGATGGCTGTGGTCTATATGAAGGGTGACCCAAACAAGGTAATGCCAGAATTCCTGCCAGCGCTCTATGGTTCAGTCTACAAACTGAAGTTCGAACTCAAAAAGAAAGGCATCGAATTTAAAGTAGACAAGTTGCGAGCAAGGTGGACCAATGCCCACCTTGTCCCTAAGGATGAATGGCTTGGAATCTGTGGCTTGCCTATTCCTGAAGATACCACTTCTATCCCACAAAAAGTGCCCGGC
>PCSL01000054.1:984-1213 GCA_002772325.1 Chloroflexi bacterium CG23_combo_of_CG06-09_8_20_14_all_45_10 | reverse complement strand
GCCACAGTTGAGCGATTGCATAAATTCATTAAGGAAAACAGCTATGAGATAGCTGGCGTTCATGAGGAGGAGTATCTCACAAGCCCTGAAGCAAAAGTCCAGAAGACCATCATTCGCTACCCTATCAAGAAGAAATAGGTAAATTTGCTATTAATTATAAGAGTGGCTGATCGGGGCGAAGTCATCTCTGCTTCCAGAGATAAGGAGCTTTTGGCTTGAGGTAGCCTTT
>PCSL01000054.1:0-833 GCA_002772325.1 Chloroflexi bacterium CG23_combo_of_CG06-09_8_20_14_all_45_10 | reverse complement strand
CTGCATTAACATCCACTTGGACTTAGTTTAGCTATTTACCAAATGACCTACCACAAAGAGATTGGCGTGGAACTGCTTGTCAACCACTAGAAGTGCGGCTTACAAAGAATTTCTTTCACCCTGAGATCGAAAAAGTCCTGCGAATTAACCGGTCTCAGCACGAGAGCAGTATCTGCCCCTCCGCTAGTGCCTCCTATGGCAATGACATCCTCATCAGTGCGTACCAGCCCAGCATCGGCTGCCATAATGGCGACCTCGCAAGCTACCTTCACACCCTGCCCGAAAACGCGCAGGGTATAGGACACCACTTCTTCGAAGAGATACATGTTGAACTTCTTGCGCATGGCCCTGCTCAGCCCTGAAAAGACATGTGTGGTAGTAAGCACCACTCCACCCTTACTCTCTACCTTTCGCTTGTTTTCCTCGCTGAACTCCTGAGTGTTTGGTTCTTTAAAGCCTGCAGAGTGGCTCACCACGACTACTCTAGCTCCCTTGAATGCCTCTGTGGCTTTCACCGCAGTATCTCCAGTAGTGGACGCCACCACGATATTCTTGATGCCTAACTCCTCCGCTCTGGCCTTAGCTATGCGAAGTACATCATCTGTATTCTCAGGACCATGCCTTGAGAAATAAACGATATTTCCTTCTATTTCCACTCTTTGTACCTGCTGATGAGATCTCTTTCCTATACCTGAGTTCCAAGTATAAGCTAACAAGTATAAGTAAAAGGGCAAGCGAAGTCAACGAAGAGGTAGACAAATGTTGATGTTCTATGATTTTGTCACCATCTAAGTGTTCTGAGAAAATGTCACCCTATGAAAGAGAGGGTGATA
>PCSL01000015.1:4429-6266 GCA_002772325.1 Chloroflexi bacterium CG23_combo_of_CG06-09_8_20_14_all_45_10 | reverse complement strand
AAATGGGGCTGGTTGATAAAATGACCCATGTTTCCACTGGAGGCGGTGCCAGCTTGAGATTTTTAGAAGGTGTTGCTTTGCCTGGAGTGGAAATCTTGCCAGATAAGGAAGAAAAATCAAAGATAAAAATGTAAAAATAAAAAGTTTGGAATTTTGAGCTATAATTTTGATCTTTAATCTCTGATGTTTGGTTTTAGCTGATGCGTATTCCCCTTATCGCTGGCAACTGGAAAATGAATACCACGCTGGATGAAGCTGAAAAGCTCGTCCATGACATGCTAGATAGCCTGGACAGAATAGAGGGGGTAGAGAAGGTAATCTGCCCACCATTTACCTCTCTGATTATGATAAGGGGACTAATAAAAGGTTCTTCTGTTAAGCTCGGTGCTCAGAACATACATTTTGAGGCCAAAGGAGCTTATACTGGTGAGATTTCACCAACAATGCTCACCGAGTTATGTGAATTTGTTATTCTGGGACATTCTGAGCGACGGCGGTATTTCAGTGAAACTGATGAAGTAGTTAATAAGAAGATAAGAGCAGCTCTGGCAGACAAGCTTAAGCCCATTTTGTGTGTTGGAGAAAGACTTGAGGAGAATGAAGCTGGCAGGACAGAGGAAGTAATTAGTAGGCAGGTAAGTCAGGGGTTAAACAATGTAAAACCAGCTCGCGATTTGGTGATTGCCTACGAGCCAGTATGGGCTATTGGCACCCACAAAGCAGCTAGCGGCGAACAAGCAGCAGCTACCATCAAGTTCATCCGCAATATTATAGCTAAGCTGTGGGGCAAGGATATGGCTCAAGATTTACGTATCCTCTATGGCGGCAGCGTTACTAGTGACAACATCGCTGAGTTTATATCCCAATTGGAGATCGATGGCGCTTTAGTTGGTGGAAGTAGCCTCAAGGCTGAGGAATTCTTAAGCATTGTTGAGCAAACAGCAGCAATTAAGGGGAAGACCAAGCTGTCACCCTGAATGAAATGAAGGGTCTTAGAGATTCTTTGCTGCCCCTTCGCTATGCTCAGGGCTTCAGCTCAGAATGACAAAAATGCCTTGCCTTATTGCCATCGTTGGTCCCACAGCAGTAGGCAAAAGCGAGCTTGCTCTACACTTAGCTCGAGATTTCCCGGTAGAGATAGTAAGCGCTGATAGCCGACAGGTTTACCGCTATATGGATATCGGCACCAATAAATCCACTTTAGCTGAAAGAGCATCGACTCCTCATCACCTTATTGATATAGTTAACCCTGATGAAGATTTCAACTTAGCTATGTATCATCAACTGGCTACCGAGGCAATTAAGACTATTCAGCAAAAAGGCAAATTGCCGTTATTGGTAGGTGGCAGCGGCCTTTATCTGTGGTCAATATTAGAAGGATGGAAAATACCCCAGGTGCCACCTAACCCTAAACTAAGACGTGATTTGGAAGCCAGAGCGAAGCGAGAAGGTGGCCATATGCTTTATAAAGAACTTCAGCAGATCGACCCTCTTGCCGCAACCAAAATCCATCCTGGCAATGTCCGCCGTATCATCAGGGCTTTAGAGATTTACCACATGACGGGGCAGCTTCCCTCTCAGTTATGGCACAAGGAGGCGCCAGGTTTTCCTATCCGTATCATCGGTTTAACCGTAGAAAGAAGCAAGTTGTATAATAGGATTGATCAGCGTGTTGATAAAATGATACGAGAGGGATTAGTTGCGGAGGTAGAGGAGCTAGTAAAAATGGGTTATGGTTTTTCCTTGCCTTCTATGTCGGGTGTAGGTTATAGGCAAGTAGGCCAGTTTTTTCAAGGCCAGTTGACTTTGCCCGAGGCTATTGAGAAGATAAAGTATG
>PCSL01000015.1:2890-4380 GCA_002772325.1 Chloroflexi bacterium CG23_combo_of_CG06-09_8_20_14_all_45_10 | reverse complement strand
CGAAAGAATCCATTGGTTTGATGCCAGCCCGTCTGTCATTCTGAGCCCTTCGCTCCCTGTCATTCTGAGCGTAGTGAAGAATCTTATCTCGTTCAGGGTAAACTCCGCGAAGAATCTAATAAGAGGCTTTATAGCATGAAATTCTCCAAATTTCAGGCTACAGGAAACGATTTTATTCTGGTAGATGCCAGAGCCCCATCCTGTCATTCTGAGGGAGAGAAGCGACCGAAGAATCTCCTCTTCACTTCGTTCAGAGCTTCGGCTCACCAGGGTAAACTCCGCGAAGAATCTCATTGGGCAAAGTTAGCTCAAACTATGTGTGACCGTCACTTTGGCGTAGGGGCTGATGGCTTGATATTAGTGCAGAATTCTAGCTATTGCGATTTAAAAATGCGCATCTTTAATCCAGATGGTTCCGAGGCTGAGACCTGTGGCAACGGATTAAGGTGTCTTGCCAAGTATGCTATTGAAAAGGGCATAGTTAGTACAACCTGCAAAGGTGGCGAAGCAACAAATTTAAGGATAGAAACTTTATCGGGCATGAGACAGGCTAAAGCGTACATGTTGGGAAATAAAGTGAGCCGAGTCGAGGTAAGTATGGGCACGCCCCAATTCCAACCGGAACAAATTCCTGTCACTCTCACCGCAGATGCCGTTGCGAGCGAAGCGAAGCAGTCTCCAGTAATCACCTATCAGCTGACAGCTAACAGCTATCAGCTATCAGTATCCCCCTTATCCATGGGCAATCCCCATGCGGTGAGCTTTGTATCTGAGCCAGTAGCTAGTTTTCCCCTGGCCGAGGTGGGACCTAAGGTGGAAAGACATCCCCTGTTTCCACAAAGGACAAACTTTGAGATAGCCAGGGTTTTGAGTAGGGGGGAGATAGAAGCTAGAGTCTGGGAGCGAGGTGTGGGAGAGACCCTTGCTTGTGGTAGCGGTGCTTGTGCCATAGCTGTAGCTGCCCAGCTACATAATTATGTGGACGATATAGTTGACATAATACTTCCAGGCGGGAGCTTGACTATATCGTGGGATAGGGTAGGGGAGGTATTGCTCACCGGCCCGGTGGAAGAAGTTTTCAGCGGGGAATATCTAACTAGAGGAGAATAGCCAATGCAATTAGCCAGACGACTTAATAAGTTACCCCCTTATCTTTTTGTGGATATAAATAAGAAAATCGCTGAACTTCAAGCCAGGGGAGAGGACATCATCAGCTTCGCTCTCGGTGACCCTGATTTGCCCACGCCGGCCCACATCATCGAATATATGTGCCAGGCAACACACAACCCGGCTAATCATCGGTATCCCGAGACTAGCGGCTTGCCCGCACTCCGACAGGCTATTGCCGAATGGTATGAGAGGCGATTCGGAGTCATTCTTAACCCGGATCAGGAAGTGCTGCCGCTCATTGGCTCTAAGGAAGGGATTGGGCATATGGCATTGTGCTTTATCGAACCCGGCGATATAGCCCTGGTACCTGACCCAAGCTA
>PCSL01000015.1:2732-2879 GCA_002772325.1 Chloroflexi bacterium CG23_combo_of_CG06-09_8_20_14_all_45_10 | reverse complement strand
CCATGGGCACCATAATGGCTGGTGGCGAGCCCTATTCTATGCCCTTGAAAGAGGAGAATGACTTCCTGCCTGATTTCGAAGCCATCCCCAAAGAGGTAGCCAGCAAAGCGAAGCTTATGTGGTTAAACTATCCCAACAATCCCACTG
>PCSL01000015.1:908-2725 GCA_002772325.1 Chloroflexi bacterium CG23_combo_of_CG06-09_8_20_14_all_45_10 | reverse complement strand
AGCCGACATTGATTTCTTCGAAAAGGCAGTTTATTTTGCTCGCCAGCATGATAATCTAGCTGTCTGCCACGATGCTCCTTACACCGAAGTTTTCTTTGAGGGCTACAAGCCACCAAGCTTTATGCAAGTATCAGGAGCTAAGGAAGTTGGCGTAGAATTTCACTCCTTGTCCAAAACTTATCACATGACAGGGTGGCGAATAGGCATGGTGGTGGGCAATGCTGAGATGATAGAGGCCTTATTCCGAGTTAAATCCAACCTGGATTCGGGTATTCCTCAAGCAATTCAGCAGGCTGCTATCGAAGCTCTGCATGGCTCTCAGGATTGTATTGCTGAGCATAATGCCATTTTGCAGCGGCGCCGAGATAAACTGATAAAAGTCCTGGCTAAAATAGGCTTAAAAGCCAGGATACCCAAAGCCACTTTCTACATTTGGGCTAAGGTTCCTCAGGGCTATACTTCGATAGATTTCACTAAAAAGTTGCTTAATGAAGCTGGCATAGCTGTTACTCCTGGCATTGGCTATGGAAAAGAGGGAGAGGGTTACATTAGATTCTCCCTGACTCTGGCTGATGACCGTTTAGAGGAAGGAGTAAACCGCCTATTAGCCTGGCATGCCTGAAGATATTAGTTGCTAGGCAAATTTCCTCTCCCTTAATGGGAGGGGATTAAGGGCCTATCCTGAGTTTATCAAAGGATGAGGGTGAAAGGCACAGGAGGGAACAAATAAAGCAGAAACTTTTCGCTACCCAAGCTGAGGAGCAAGCATTCCTGGTAGGAGTAGAGAGTAAGGCCTCTAACCACGATTGGTCAGCCGCTGATTCTTTACAGGAGTTATCCTGCCTGGCCAGGACAGCCGGCGCCAATGTGGTAGGCATGTTTACCCAAAAACTGGATGCACCTTCACCTACTTATTATATCGGCAAGGGAAAGATTGCCGAGCTAATTAGCCTCAAAGTGCAAACTCAATACAACACAGTGATTTTTGATGATGAGCTATCACCGCGGCAGCAAAGAAACCTGGAAGAATTATTGCAGGTCAAGGTTATTGACCGCACAGCCCTCATTTTGGACATATTTGCCAAACAAGCTCGAACCCATGAAGGACAGCTTCAAGTTGAGTTAGCTCAGCACCAATACCTTCTGCCACGGCTTGTGGGTCAGTGGAGCCATTTAGAGCGACTTGGTGGCGGTATCGGCACCAGAGGCCCTGGCGAATCGCAATTAGAAACTGACCGCCGCCTTATTCATAAGCGCATCAATCGCCTGCAACATGAAATAGAAGAGGTAAGACAGCACAGAGCTCTTTATAGAAAGCAACGCAAGAAGAGTGGAGTGCCAATTGTAGCCCTCGTTGGCTATACTAATGCTGGTAAAAGCACCTTATTTAATGCCCTAAGTAAGGCTGGTGTAGTTGTGGAAGACAAGCTCTTTTCTACCCTTGACCCGGTGACCCGCCGCTTGAACTTACCCAACGGTCAGCAATTCTTGATGACTGATACTGTAGGCTTTATTCAAAAACTGCCGTCATTAATCATTGCCGCCTTTCGAGCCACGCTGGAGGAGCTTGGTCAGGCTGATTTGCTCCTGCATATGGTTGACATAACGCATAAAAGCGCTGCTAATCAGTGCCGCACGGTAGAGGAAATCCTTGATGAGCTAAACCTTAGAGACAAACCTAGAATCACAGTATTCAATAAGCTGGATTTAGCCCTGAGCAGTGAAGGGGAGCTAGAAATCCTGACTGCTGTTCCTTGTCTTAAGGAACAAATCGTGCTGCCGGATAAAAACATAGCCCTTATCTCCGCCACCAACTA
>PCSL01000015.1:0-899 GCA_002772325.1 Chloroflexi bacterium CG23_combo_of_CG06-09_8_20_14_all_45_10 | reverse complement strand
GGATAAGCTTTTGAATAAGATAACTTCCCATCTGGAAAACAGCCCAATCAAGACACTCTCATAAATTCCTTCAACTGAGCCACTGCTGGAGGTAAGACTTCTCCTATCCCTTCCCAGAATCTCAGATGAGCAACCCGGTCGAATGGGGTTTCACCTTGATTGATAATCACCAACCTGGCTCCTGATTCCAGAGCTACTCTAGGCATGTCAGCGGCTGGAGTGACCACAAGGCTTGAGCCAGCGACTATGAAAAGGTCGCAGTTTTCCGAATGCCAATAGGAATCTGCCAATGCCTTTCGAGGCAAGGACTGACCAAAGTTAACCACACTGGAAACCAGCTTGCCACCACAAGAGCATCTACTTAGCCCAACAGATTTGTCCACTTCAGCTTCACAGCGAGTACACCGCAATTTGGTGACATTGCCATGTAACTCTGCCAGTAAATCAGGGTGGATCCCGGACCTCAAGTGGAGGTTATCCACATTCTGTGAGATAAGAAAACTCAACCTGCCCAGTTTCTGTAGCTCCACAATAGCTATGTGCCCCGCATTAGGCTCTACAGAGCCAAATTGTCTTGCCTTTGGAGGCAGCCCTTTTGCCTGGCGTATCCAGATGCCATCGGGCCCGCGAAAATCAGGCAAGCCTGATTCTGTGCTTATGCCGGCACCGGTGAAGACAACCAGATGCTTTGCCTCAAACATCCATTGAGCTAGGGTCTTGATTCTCCTGGCTAAATCTGCTGACATACACTGACAACATATTATAGAGCATTACTCAATTAGTTTGTGCTTCAAAAATAAGTAACTAGGGTGCTATGATAAACCGTCACCTGTCATTCTGAGCAAGGCGAAGAATCTCGGAGCCCCTCCGCTATCACTCAAGGTGACAGTTAAATCGAG
>PCSL01000094.1:5399-6436 GCA_002772325.1 Chloroflexi bacterium CG23_combo_of_CG06-09_8_20_14_all_45_10 | reverse complement strand
ATCTACTGTGGCCCCTTCCAACCCCACCACAGCGCAACTCGTTACCTTGGCTAGCATACCAGTGCCCATTATAGCAGATGCTTGTGTTCATTAGTAGGAATACGGTTTTAACTTGCTATAGCTGCAGCCACAGCATATTGTTTGGTATCGGAAAGGCTGATACAAAGTTCACTTAAGCTTAACTTTTTGGCCCTCTCGCTAGCTTTACCATGGAGTTGCACCAATGGCTTACCTTTGGCATCAGCTAGGATCTCAATTTCTCGCCAGCCAACGCCTTTAGTGCCAGTGCCTAACACTTTCATTACGGCTTCCTTGCCAGCAAATCGGGCAGCTAGGGCTGGAATTCTACTCTGACAAATCTTAAGTTCAGCTTCAGTGTAAACCCGGTTTAAGAAACGCTTATTCCATTGCTTTATTGCCGATTCAATACGCTCTACCTCTATTATATCGATGCCAATTGAGAGCACCTTGCCTCCTTCACCTAGCATATCCGTGGTAATAGTTCTCCGGAGAGCATATCTACAATCCGGGAGGGCCCTAGCTTCGTCTTCATTATCACTTTGCCGGGGTGAGCATCGGTTACCTCGCCAATAATAGCAGCATCTCTGCCATAGCTGTTTTGCTTCATTCTAGCCAAAACTTTGTCAGCATCATTTGACTCGACTATAGCCACCAGTTTACCCTCATTGGCGACGTAAACAGGGTCGAAGCCTAGAAGTTCGCAGACAGCCCTAACGCTTTCCTTTACTGGTATTTTATCCTCCACTACCACGATACCCACATTAGACTGTGCAGCAAATTCATTGAGGGTGGTAGCCAGTCCGCCCCGGGTAGGGTCGCGGAAGCAATGAATTCTGGGCGAGGCTTTCAGTATTTGAGATACCAGTTTGTTCAATGGAGCGCAATCGCTTTCTACAGGGACGGAGAACTTTAATCCCTCGCGCTGGCTCATTATAGCTATACCATGGTCACCAATAGTGCCGCTTAAGATAACTTTGTCACCGACTTTAGCATTAGCTCCTGAAATATCAACCTCT
>PCSL01000094.1:4206-5370 GCA_002772325.1 Chloroflexi bacterium CG23_combo_of_CG06-09_8_20_14_all_45_10 | reverse complement strand
GATAAACAGCTTATCAGCCTGTCCATGATTTACTACCTTGGTATCCCCGGTGATTATATTTACTTCAGCCTCTTCCGCGGCTGCCTTTACTGATTTAACTATGCGGTCAAGTTCACTCAGGGAGAAGCCCTCTTCTACAATCAGGGATAAGCTTAAGTATAGAGGTTTAGCTCCGCTCATAGACAAATCATTGACTGTGCCACAAACAGCCAGCCGGCCTATATCCCCACCGGGGAAGAAAATAGGGTTAACTACGTAGCTATCGGTGGTAAAAGCAAGGCGTCCACTGGCTTCAAAAATAGCTGAGTCATCTAATTTATTTAACATGGTGTTAGCCAGGGAAGGAAGGAATGTTTTCTTCACTAAGTCATGGCTCAATTTGCCACCGCTACCATGGGCTAAAAGAATGACATCACTCATAGCTCACTCCATATTTTGCTTAAAAATTCTCAGAACTTTCAGGGGCCCCATATTGATAATAGGCAGCACAAGCACCTTCGCTAGAGACCATGCAGGGGCCTACAGGCTTCTCGGGGGTGCAAACCTTGCCGAAGAGGTGGCATTCAAGCGGTGTGGCTACCCCCCGAAGTATATCTCCGCAGCAGCAACCTTTAGGTTCCCTCACCGGCTTGTCATTGCGAGCAAAGCGAAGCAATCCCGAAAAAACTTTATCAGCATCAAAATGCTCATATTTCTGGTTAATTTTTAAGCCACTTTGTGGCACGATGCCAATTCCTCGCCAGTTAGCTCCATCAATTCGGAAAACCTCCTCCATCAATTCTAAGGCTTTCCTATTGCCTTGAGGCTTTACTCCACGGCGATAGGCTATTTCTACTTTCGGCTGGCCAGCTTCAATTTGCTCTACTAGCTTGCCTACACATAATAAAATATCTATGGGTTCAAAGCCCGAGATAACACAAGCAACCCCGTAATCCGCGGGTATGAATTCATAAGGGCGAGAGCCGATTATGACGCTGACATGCCCAGGACAAATAATGCCATCTAGCTTTACCTCACCCGAGTCAAGAAGCGCCTTCATCACCGGTGGGGTTAACTTGAGACAGGAAAGGACGTGGAAGTTTTCTATCCCCCGTTGTTGTGCCTTAATTATGGAGGCAGCTATAGTTGGTGCTGTGGTCTCAAAGCCAATGCCGATAAAGATAA
>PCSL01000094.1:0-4093 GCA_002772325.1 Chloroflexi bacterium CG23_combo_of_CG06-09_8_20_14_all_45_10 | reverse complement strand
ACCCTCATCATATCCCCAAAGGTAGTGATGATAACATTGGGCAACCATGCTAAGGCAATAGCCTTATCCAAATCGATGGTTGCTGTAACGCATACCGGGCAACCTGGACCGGCTCTCATTTCCACTGTTTTGGGGACTAGCTGGCGAATTCCGTGTCTCATTATGGCATGGGTATGCCCGCCACAGAATTCCATTAACCTGATTGGCTTAGTAGAGTGGTTAGCGATTCTGTGTGCTAGTTTTGTGGCCAGCTCACTGTTTCGGTACTCGTCAAGAAACTTCACTGAAGCTCGCTATCTCTTCCAGGAGCGTTAAGGTTTCCTTGGCTTCGGTTTCATCTATCACGCCTATGGCATAACCAGTGTGAAGCAACACGTACTCCCCTACCTTCACCTCCGGGGTAAGGGCAATGCTAACTCGACGCACTACCTCGCCAAGCTCTGCCTCGGCTTCGTCGCCTTCTATGGAGACAATTCTCATTGGTATGGCTAGGCACATAACTTTAGGCATTTTAGCCCGAATTTCCCTGTAATACAAGCCGAAGCTATATAACGGTTAACTTAAGCTAAAGGCAACTGACGGAGCAAATGTATCACCATAATAACCTTGAAAGCTATTTGGTAGCGGAAAAATACTTCATCCATCATAGCATTTCCTGATTTTTATCGTGATCAGTAGTTTCTTTGGCTAATGCGGCGAAAAGGATTATTGCTCCAAGGAGAAGCCCAGCGCCCAGAAAGAAGGGAAAATCTAGCCCACGAGTATCTTTAAGCCAACCTAAGAGAATGGGACCTACTATAAAGCCGATATCGCTCACTGTGCGATATAGCGCCATAGTATGTTCGTAATTTTGTGATTGGGCGATGTCAGCGACATAGGCAGTAGGGACAGCGCCACCAAATCCCCTCCCACCCCTAGCACTACAGCACTGAGCAGGAAAAACTGGTAGCTAGGGCTCTGAGTGAGCATGACTAACCCCAAAGCAGTTATTATTCCCCCGGGGATGATAATGGCTTTCCTTCCCAGCTTATCTGAAAGCCTACCGGCAAGAAAAACAAAGGCAAATTGCATAGCGGCTACCAGGGTAAGGGTCAAGCCTACTTGCCCTTCCCTTAGGTTGAGGCGTTCAAATCCACCTAATGTCGGCCCAAGACTGCAGCCAATAAGGAAAGCTCCCCAGTAAAGGCTTATATATTGTCCACGGTTAGCCGAGGTGCTGATTTCGACGATGACGATTATGGCGGCTACACTGAAAAGGGCTGAGCCCAACCCTTGGAGCAAGCGGAATACCACTAATTGCCAGTATTCTATAGCCAAGCCACAACCAATAGCACTGATAGTCACCAGAGCTGGACCGAGGATGAGAAGAGGTCACTAGGCAGCGTGCGTAAGTGTTCAGCCACCCATTATGTCATCCTGAGCCCTTCGCTTCCTGTCATTCTGAGCCCTTCACTCTTTGTCATTCTGAGGGAGGAGCCGAAGCCCTGAGCGAAGTGAAGGGGAAGAATCTAATCCCGCTCAGGGTAAACTCCGCGAAGAATCTAATCCCGCTCAGGGTAAACTCCGCGAAGAATCTCATGGCGCTCAGGACAGGCTCCGCAAAGTGCTCCCTCAGAATGACATGGGATTGAACAGTTAGGTTTTATTTAACAAAATTGGCAATCACTGCTTGCCCTAAAGAGATGCCGCCATCATTGCAGGGCACTTGTCTATGGATGAATACCTGGAAGCCGTTTTTTTCTAGCAGGCTAGCTGTCTTGTTTAGTAGCAATCGATTCTGGAATACGCCACCGCTCAGAGCTACTTGGCTAATCCCGGTTTCATTAGCTATCAACCGGCACATCTCATTTGTCATCTGAGCTATGGTGTTGTGGAATCTGATTGATATCCTGGCTTTAGAGCTTCCTTGCTTTAAGTCTTCTACTATAGCTTGAAGCAGCTCCCTCAGTTTAATAATCCTCATTCCCTTATCCTTAGTTATATTGTACGGATAGCTTTCATTATCAGCGGAGATTGCGGAGCTTGTTCCGAGTGTAAGCGAGGAATCTCGCTCCTCGCAATGACAGGGGTAAGCAGCCATTTCTAGCTCCACGGCTGCTTGCCCTTCATAATCTATTTTATCCCTTATGCCTATCAGCGCTGATACGGCATCAAACAGGCGCCCCATGCTCGAAGTTAGCGGAGAGTTTAGCCCTCTTTCTATTTGGCGCTTTATAACTTCTGCCTCAGCTTCGCTAACTTGTTCCATAAAAGCTAATCGCCTTAAAGCATCTTCTCCTAATAGGCTGAGAATATAGCCAATGGCAGTGCGGTAGGGTCTCTTTATAGCTGCATCTCCTCCAGGCAAAGGGAGGTATTCTAGGTGACCTGCCCTGTTAAAACTTTTATAGTCAGATACCAGGAATTCTCCTCCCCAGGTATGTCCATCGCTGCCCATTCCGGTGCCATCAAAGGCGACACCGATTACCCGGGACTGTAATCCATTGTCTGCCATACAGCTAGCAATATGGGCATGATGATGCTGCACAGGGATAACCTTCATGCCAGATTCACTTAGTTCTTGGGCATACTTGGTGGCAAGATAGTCGGGGTGAAGGTCATGAGCGACGATCTCAGGCTCAATTCGAAACAGGCTTTTATACAAGGAAATAGTGTTACCAAAATGCTCTAAGGTTTCCACATTTTCCATATCACCAATATGTTGACTTAAGAAAGCATAATTATCTCTGGTTAGGCAAAAAGTATTTTTCATCTCAGCGCCGCAGCCGAGCACCTGTTTGGCTTTAAAAGGCAAAATGATGGGGTAAGGGGCATAGCTGCGAGCTCGCCTGACAAGCTGGTTTGTTCCTCTTTCTACCATAGCCACGCTATCATCATAACGAGAATAAATATCTCGATTGTGAATTAAAAAGTAATCGGCAATCCCTTTTAGCCTACTCAATGCTTCATCATTATCGTTAGCAATAGGCTCTTCACTGATGTTGCCGCTGGTCATCACTAAAGGCAATCCAGTATCTCTAAGCAAGATGTGGTGCAATGGCGTATAAGGCAGCATAATTCCCAAGTAGGCTAAATTTGGAGCTACCTCTCGAGATACAGGTGAGCCATCTTTCCATCTCATAAGCACAATAGGGCTTTGAGGTGAGGTGAGCAGCTTCTCCTCCTCTGGGGAGACGTAGCAATGTTTTTTGACTTCTGCCATATCAGTTACCATTATGGCAAATGGCTTGAACCATCGCCTTTTTCTTTCCCGCAAGGTTTTGACCACCGCTTTATTGGTAGCATCACAAGCGAGCAGAAATCCCCCTAGGCCTTTAATAGCGATGATGTCACCTCTTCTCAAGAGCTGGCTGGCGGTAGCTATAGGGTCTGGACTGGCTACAGGCTTGCCCTGGGCATCAACTAGTTCAACTTTTGGACCACATTTTGGACAGGCATTTGGTTGAGCATGAAAGCGGCGATCCAGCGGATTATCATATTCCTCCTGGCATTGGTGGCACATTTGGAAATAGCGCATGGTAGTTTTGGGACGGTCATAGGGCATATCTTCAATTATGGTAAATCGTGGGCCACAATTGGTGCAGTTAGTGAAGGGGTAGCGGTAGCGCCTATTATTTGGGTCTAGTAATTCGCTCAGGCAAGCTTGACAAGTGGCAATGTCCGGGGAGATGAGTTGGTATTTTCCTTCTTCGGCAATGCTGCTACGGATCTCAAAGCTTTTGTAGCCAATGGGTGAATGGTAGCTAATAGCTATGTCTTCAATGTGAGTTAGAGGTGGGGCTTTTGTTTGCAGCTCCAGCTTAAACTGCTCGATAGCTTCTGTCTCCCCCTCTATTTCAATTTTGACATCCTCAGAGGTATTGCATACCCATCCCTTTAAGTTGTATTTGATGGCTAGCCCGTAAACAAAAGGTCTGAAGCCAACTCCCTGAACAACGCCACGAACGCTGAAGTGGGCTAATTGTAAAGTCTCGATTTTAGCCATTGCTTATCAAACAGGACAAGTAAAGCAAGGTAGATTAGATATTTTCCCCTAGTTCTCTTAACTGCTGGAAGGAGAAGACTGGTCCATCCAAGCATACATAGCTCTTCC
>PCSL01000009.1 GCA_002772325.1 Chloroflexi bacterium CG23_combo_of_CG06-09_8_20_14_all_45_10 | reverse complement strand
CTTCTTGTTCAATATCACCCTCTCTTTCATAGGGTGACATTTTCTCAGAACACTTAGATGGTGACAAAATCATAGAACATCAACAAGTCCAGCCAAGGCTATTGACATTGCTGTATCAGGCTGTTTACAATAAATTACATGAAATTATTAGTTATAGGTCTAGGTCAATGTGGCGGCAGAATTGCCGATAGGTTCGCTCGGCTAAATAAGAGGGCGCGTGCTCTGCGGAAAATCAATATCCTTGCCGATACCTTTGCTGTTAACACAGATGTTGCTGATCTAAGTGGATTACGCACTATCAAATCTGATTACAAACACAGAATTCTTATCGGAGGTCAACGGACCAACGGTCATGGAGTAGGTAAGGTAAGTGAACTTGGCGCTGAGGTAGCGAGAGAAGATACTGATAAGATCATAGATGCTATACGAACGTCAGAGCAGTTCTATGAGACAGATGCCTTCTTGTTGGTTGCTGCTGCTGCCGGTGGCACTGGTTCTGGATCAATAGCAGTGCTAACGCAGTATTTGAAAGAGCGCTATATAGGAAAGCCGGTCTACAATGTTATCATTTTGCCATTTAGGCAAGAAGAAACAACAGAATCAAGAGCTGTTTACAACACGGCTATGTGCCTCAAGTCTACCTACTTAGTGGCTGATGCGATAATTCTTATTGACAATCAAAGGTATGTTAAGAAAGATTCTCCGGCCGAAAAAAACCTAGCGGTGATTAATGCCCGAGTAGTTGAACCATTTTACAATTTGCTTTGCGCTGGCGAAGAGAGGAACAAAAAATACATTGGGGCAAGAACGCTTGATGCTGGAGACATAATACAGACTCTGGCAGGATGGACAGTAATTGGCGAAGGTAAATCGCCAATCCCACGAAGACTGCCCCTATTGGGACCAAAACGTGATTTCAGAGACAAGATGAATGAAACCAGCAAAGGAGCTCACGCTATGGATCAAGCCCTAGGTGAGTTATCGCTCACATGCGATCCTAAAAATGCTGGGAGGGCTTTATACCTTGTTACGGCACCGCCCAAAGAAATGCATATGGAGATAATCAAGGAACTTGGGGACAATTTAAGCACTGTGGCTCCAGATGCTTTAATACGGAGCGGTGATTACCCTAGACAGAAAGGTTCGCTGTATGTCACTATAATCCTATCTGAACTTAGCAGTGTCAGGAAAATCACGAACTACTTTACCAAAGCAATTGACTTAATTTCTGTTATCAAAGCTAAACGTGGAGTGGAGTACTCACACAGAAAACTCGAAGAAACCTTCGCTGATATCCCTGTATTACTATAATTAGTTCCTTGAACCTGTGCAGAAGAACCGGTATTTCGGCTCTTCTGTAAAAGCCAGACCATCAAGAAATATAGCTAGAGAAGCAGTTTGATTTGTCTCCCTTACTTTCTAGCTTTAGTAAAGATTGCCCATGTCCGCTCGATGGTCTCATTGCGGGCTTCCTGGGCTTTCCGTTCAGCCTCATCACGCGTTCTTAATACCTGAGCTATGCTTCCCTCATAACCCTTTCTAGCCTGGGCTATGCTTTCCTCATAGGCCATTCTAGCCTGCGCTATGCTCTCCTCACAAGCCTTTCTAGCTCGCTCTACAGCCTCATTATAAGCCCCATCTGCCTGTCGTTCCTGCTCCTTATAGGCTTCTTCTAATTGGCGTTGAGCTTCTATGTAGGCTGCGTAAGCTGCCGCAGCCCGCTGTTGAGTTTTATCAAGGAAATCAACAGCTTGCTCCGCTTTCTTAGGGACCTTCTTGGCTTTCTGTTCAATTTCTTCTTCCTTACCCGCCACAAAGATTTGCTCTGCATCTGACATGATATCCCTCCTTTGCTCCTTGCATTTTTTATTTTACTCTTTTATTTGCATTCATACAAGGCAAAATAAACAGGGGGAAAAAAGTACATTCCCCACCTTTGCCTCATCTAGTCTTGTTCCACTTCATCATCCTCCACAGCTTCTTCCTCAGCATGTTCAGCTTTACTAGCAGCATACATTTGAGCCAAGAAATCCAACCGGGCTTGCATTTCCCTTCTAGATTCTTTGGGCCCCTTCTTTTCCTCCGTAGCAGCTTCAGCCTTGCCTAAGGCCTCTTCAAATATCTTTGGTGGTACTTCAACAGCCTCCTCAATCCCTTTGTTTACCTTTTCAGCTCCACCCATCGCTTTCTCAAATACTCGTATTGATGTCTTTGCAGCCTTTCTAGCTGATTTAGTTGTTTCCTCAGCCCTATTGATGGCCTCCTCAAATGCCCTTACCGCTGTTATAACGTCCTCCCTGGCTTCCCTTATCGCTCTCTCACTAACTTCCCTGGCTACTTGTGTTGATTCCTCAGCGGCCTCCTTGGCTGCTTGGCCTATCTCCTTAGCTCTGGCTATGGCCTCTTGGGAAGCTTCTTTCGCCTCCTCGGCAGCTTTCATAGCCGCTTGGCCTACCTCCTCAACCCTGCCTGCAGCTTCTTGGGATGCTTTTCTTGATTCCTCGGCAGTCTCCTTAGCTGCCTGGCCTATCTCCTCAGCTCTGGCTATGGCCTCTTGGGAGGCTTTCTTCGCCTCCTCAGCAGCCTCTTTGGCTGCCTGGCCTACCTCCTCAACCCTGCTTATAGCTTCTTGGGATGCTTTTCTTGATTCCTCAATAGCCTCCATGGCTGCCTGGCCTATCTCCTCAGCTCTGGCTATGGCCTCTTGGGAAGTCCGCATTGATGCTTCAGCAGACTCCCGGGCCGATTTGACCGATGCCTCAGCTCTGCTTACAGCTTTCTGAGATGCTTTTATCAGTGTTTTAGCCTCTTTCCTGGTCGTTTTGCTTATTTCATTGGCTCTGCTTATTACTTCCCCAAATGCCCTTGCGGACTCTTCAGTAGACTCCTTAGCCGATCTACTTACTTCATTGGCTCTGCTTATTGCCTCCTCGAATGCCCTTGCGGACTCTTCGGCAGACTTCGTGGCTGCTTGGCTTGTCTTTTCAGCTTTGCTTACTGCTTCCTGTGATGCTCTCTGCGCTTCCTTGGCAGCTTTGGCGGCCGCCTTGCCTACCTCCTCAGCCTGGCTTATAGCCCCTTGGGAGGCCCACATCGCTTCCTGAGCGGTTTCCATGGCCGCTCGGCCTATCTCCCCAACTCTGGTTATAGCTCCTCGGGAGACTTTCATCGCTTCCTGAGCGGTTTCCATGGCCGCTTGGCCTACCTCCTCAACCCCGGTTATAGCCCCTTGGGAGGCTTTCATCGATGCTTCAGCAGACTCCTTGGCCGATTTGACCGATGCCTCAGCTCTGCTTACCGCCTCCTTAAATGCCTTTGCTGATAACTCAGCAGCCTCCGTGACTGATTTGATCGATGCCTCAGCCTTGCTTATCACCTCCTGTGATGCTTTTATCGATGCTTCAGTAACCTTCTTGGATGCTTGGCTTATCCTTTCAGCTTTGCTTACTGCTTCCTGTGATGCTCTCTCCGCCTCCTCAGCAGCCTCCATGGCTGCCTGGCTTATCTCCTCAACCCTGCTTATAGCTTCTTGAGATGCCCTCTTTGATTCCTCAGCAGCCTGCCTGGCCGCTTGACTTAGCTTCTCAGCTCTAGCTACTGCCTGCTCAAATGTCCCAATACTTTCTTTCATGTTCTCCGAGGATTCTTAGGAAACCTCGCTTGACCCGGCAAAGTCTAGCGGTTTTCCTTACCCCTTATATTTCTTATTTTAATAGGAGCTACTTAAATTTTCAATGCACAGCCCGTCAGGGGCAGGGTCACCAGATCTCCCTTGACAACTCCCTGTGGGTTCTAGTACTAGAATGTCCATACTATCGAACCGGGTAAGGGCAAAAAGCCACACACAGTAAAAAACTTTGAAAAATCTTTACAGAAGCTGCAGCTAATGCTAAAGTCTGCTAGATCAAAGCGGATTAGATGAACCTAGAGTTCCTATATGCGGCTCTGAAGTGACATTTTGCTCAGTGGATCCAAAGGGCTTAAGATGTGTGTAGTAGTTAAAGCTCATTTCACGAAGAGAAATGTCAGCATCATAGAAGCAAGGTTCGGTTAATGTTGAGGAAAAGCTACCCTAAATGGAGGTATAAGAAATGGGCAAAAAATATAAGAATCCGCCAATTATCGAGGCTCTATGTGAATTCCAATTTGTTCCCAGTCAGCCATGGGATTTGACGATACCAGGATTGATGTATGAGAAAGTAAAGGGCACATTCCCGGATAGACAGCAGCAAGTTGGAATAGGTGTCCAATTTCGACCAACAGAGAAAGGCTTTGAACACAAAGTGGAGCCGGCTCCACCACGCATCCAATTTCATAGGAAAGATAAAACCGCTTTAATTCAGATTGCTCCTGATCTTCTTGTGGTAAATCAACTGAAGCCTTACCGAACATGGGCCGAATTCAAGTCAGTGGTTTTGGGAGCTCTTCAAACATATGAGGGGGTAGCCAATCCAAAGGGATTCAAACGAATTGGACTTAGGTATATCAATAGAATAAATATCAAGGCTGAATCAGTCGAACTTAGTGAGTATATTGATTTCTATCCCTACATACCCCAAGATATACCCCAACTTCACACAAGTTTCATATCTCGGGTAGAGATCCCTTATGTAGATAATCGTGATCGAATGCTTGTTACAGTGGGTAGTGCTCCTCCGGAAAGTCCGAATACAACGTCAATAGTCTTAGATATCGATTATATTATGGCTGTTCCTGAAGCTATACCAATACAGGCGTGCCAAGAGTGGATCGAACAGGCGCACTCAGTAATTGAGAAAACTTTTGAGTCGTGTATAAAAGATAAAAGTAGGGTTCTATTTGGGGAGGTAAAATAATGTCGGTCTCACTACCGAGAAGTCCACGGGTATCCGATACTGAAGACCCAGTTACGTGGGTACTAAGTGAAGGCGCATCATATACTTTTGGGAGCAAAAGAGAACCAGAAGGATTTCGGACACCAGGCTCCACAGCCGTCAGTACTGACCTGGGAATACAGCTCTTTGAAGAAGTCATCGAAAGGGAAAATCTTCCCATGCATCCTGTGCCTGTCCAAATGTTCGAGGTGCAAGATTGGGAAAGAATGAAAAAAATCATAGAAAAGCTCAATGCTCTTGAGGCCGCCTTCGGTATGTTGAATGAGTTAACTCCTGAACAAAGAGAAGCCTTCGAAAAAGCAGTAAAAAGGAGGCCCCTTTTTAAATGACATACGTGCTTGATACAAATATTATTACGGCAATCTTGAAAGGTAACGAAAAGGTCAAGAGGCGAGCCCAAGAAGTCATAGTAGAGGGGGAGGACATTTTCATAAACGGCATCAGTTACTATGAGATAAAACGAGGCCTTTTAGCAAAGAATGCTACAGCGCAGTTAGAGAAGTTTGATCGCCTTTGCGAACGTTTTGGTTTGATATTGCTAGGTACTCAAGCCATTTTTGATGAAGCCGCACAGATGTATGCGGTTTTGCAGCTAAGAGGAGAACCCATTGAAGACGCGGATATTTTGATAGCTTCCTTAGTAAAGGTAGGGGACTTTATTCTCGTATCGGATGACACCGATTTTCATAGAATTCAGGGGTTGTGGATTGAGAATTGGCTGACTTAAAAAGAACCCTTTCCATAGTTACCGAGTAAAATGATCGCCTGATAGAGCATAGAAGGCTCATGTCGTATAGCACTGACTGAAAGTTTTGCTCCATCAAAACCTTATCTTAGCTTGCAAACATCAAGCGAGAGCATATGTACCATCGCGGAGGCAAAAATGCAACACAGCGATATTCTTAAGAGGCTGAAATCCTTATCTAATCCCAAAGCAACAGAGGGCATGGCAAAATATGGAATTACGCCAGAGAGCACCTACGGTGTGTCAATCCCAAACTTGAGAATTTGCTTCGAGGTTAAAGCGGAGGAAAAGGCACTCATTGGAGTTTTCGGTGAGGAGTATGAAAGTTACCGTGCCTCGACTGGCGTGTTCTTTCCCAGAGTTTTCAAAAGAATGAGTTAGCAATGCCAATCCTATTTCTAATCCTGAAGATTTTTGGCTGGATTGCCCTAGTAATACTGAGTTGGCTTATAATCGTCCATCCGATTACTAAACTAGTGCGACGCCTTACACATCTTCCTGACCCAACATTTATTGTCTGCTTTATAAATAACCCGATTCGGCGAAAGATCCATCCTCCAGAGAAATTCATTGACCATGTTGACATCCATGAGGGGATGAAGGTCATGGAGATGGGACCTGGCACAGGATTTTATACTTTCGAAGCTGCCCGCCGTGCTGGGCTATCAGGGCATGTTTACGCCGTAGATATTAAACCAGCGGTTATAGCTATACTCAATAGAAAGATTGAGCGGGCAGCAGCTAAAAACATAACCACAGAAGTT
>PCSL01000061.1:4895-6434 GCA_002772325.1 Chloroflexi bacterium CG23_combo_of_CG06-09_8_20_14_all_45_10 | reverse complement strand
TTGTGCGCTGCGCTAAAGGGCTCCTCAACGGGCCCTGTGGCGGCACAAGGAAGGGCGGGAAATGCGAGATAGACCCAGAGAAGGATTGTGCTTGGGTTCTTATCTACCGAAGGCTGGAAAAGCAAGGAAGGCTCAATCTGATGAGGAAATATTATGAGCCTAAGAACTATCGGGCAGTGAAAAGACCAGGCAAAGTCCAAGCCATGCAGGCTTGAGGAGGTACAAATGGCAAAGCACTTTAGAGAAACGCTTAAAACGAAGGATTTTATTGTAACCGCTGAGGCTGGGCCAGGAAAAGGGTCAAATACAGAGAAGTTGGTTGAGCATATTGAGCTTCTAAAAGATAAGGTGGATGGTTTAAATGTGACTGATAATCAAAGCGCGGTGATGAGGTACCCTTCTCTTGGGACTTGCCTCCTTATCAAAGAGCATGGTGGGGAGCCAATTCTCCAGATAACTTGCCGCGATCGGAATCGCCTGGCAATTCAAGCAGATCTTCTTTTTGCTTACTCCAGAGGAATAAATAATGTCCTTTGTCTCACCGGTGATGCTATCGACACGGGTGACCATAAAGAAGCAAAGCCCGTCTTCGACCTTGATTCAGTTCAATTGATTCATCTGGTTCATACCCTGAATTCTGGCAAGGATATGGCCGGAAATGAACTTGAAGGGGGTGTTGATTTTTGTATCGGAGCATCTGCTACTCCCTCAGCAGACCCAATCGAGCCTCAACTTATGAAATTCCAAAAAAAACTCGATGCCGGGGTGGGCTTCATTCAAACTCAAGCTGTTTATGATATGGATGAGCTCAAAAGATTCATGGAGAATTTCCATAAGATGGATAATATTGACGGGGTTAAGATTTTAGCTGGGATAGTTCCTATCTGGGGGGCAAAGATGGCAAGATATATGAACGAAAATGTTCCCGGAATATATGTTCCTCAGTATTTAATAGACGAAATAGATCAAGCTCCTAAAGAAACAAAAGCGGCAAAAGGAATAGAAATGGCTGGAAGGCTCATAAGACAGATAAAGGAAGAGAAAATTTGTGATGGAGTTCATATTATGGCCATTGGAAGAGAGGAAAGGGTCCCTGCGATTCTGGAAGCTGCTGGAATATAAAATAAACCCTTCTGTCACCCTGAGCCCTTCGCTTCCTGTCATTCTGAGGGAGCGAAGCGACCGAAGAATCTCGCTCAGGACGGGCTCCACAAAGGGTGACAAGGAGTAAGGAGGTGGAAAATTGACTATAGTCTTAAATGAGCAAGACACTAAATTCAAGTATGATGTAGCTGAAGAGCCCGGGGGAGAAAACATCAAACTTTGTTTCGCCTGTGGGCTATGCACCGCAAGTTGCCCTGTGGCAGACATTGACCCCGAATATAATCCCCGTAAGATAATCCGGATGGTGATTCTAGGGATGAGGAAGGAGGTTCTCTCCTCTAACTTTCCCTGGCTTTGCACCCAATGCTACACCTGCCAGGCTCACTGCCCTCAGAATGTGAAATTCTCCGATGTGATGAAGGCTTTAAGAAATAT
>PCSL01000061.1:0-4844 GCA_002772325.1 Chloroflexi bacterium CG23_combo_of_CG06-09_8_20_14_all_45_10 | reverse complement strand
GATTGATTCCTTCTCCCAGAAGCTGCGCCACCAGATGGTGCTATCCGTTGTAGGTAAGAAATCTGAGGAAATGAAGGTAGACCCGGCAAAGCTTGCTGAGGAGGCAAAAGAAGCACTAACTACTAATATCTAAATCCTAAAAAAATCAAAAGGCAAAAGTAAAAATGCAAAATGACAGGGCAAAATTTAAAAATCAGTTTAGTAAAGCCTTTTTGCATTTTGAATTGTAATTTTAATTTTTTATCTTTGATTTTTGATATCTGTTAGGATTTAAGATTTAAGTTGGAGAAAGGAGGAGGGAGGCTTTTGTGAATAGGGGTAATCCAAATTCAGCCAATGAGAAGGTTGGAGCAGCACTGGTGGTGGGAGGGGGGATTGGAGGAATTCAGGCAGCACTAGATTTAGCTGAGTCCGGCTATAAGGTCTATCTGGTGGAAAAATCTCCCGCCATTGGTGGGGTGATGGCTCAGCTTGATAAGACTTTCCCCACCTGTGACTGCTCCATATGTATTCTCTCCCCCAAGCTGGTGGAGTGTGGCAGACATCCTAATATTGAGCTCCTAACTTACTCTGAACTCTTGGACGTCCAGGGTCTCCCGGGTAATTTCAGAATTAAAGTTCTAAAGCGCGCTCGCTCTGTAAATGAATCACTCTGCACCGGATGCGGGATATGTCAGCAAAAGTGCCCTTGGAAAACAGAGAGCGAGTTTGAACAAGGATTGGTGCAAAGGAAGGCAATCTACATCCCTTATGCTCAGGCGATACCCAATATACCGGTCATAGACCGGGAGATTTGCGCTTATTTTCTCAAAGGGAAATGCCGGGCATGTGAGAAGTTCTGCCCCGCAAGCGCCATCGACTTCTCCCAAGTAGATCAAGAACTAGAGATCGAAGTGGGTTCCATAATCCTGTGCCTCGGATTTGATGAGTTTGATCCCGCTCCTTTCTTTAACTACGGATATAAAAAATATCCCAATGTGGTAACCAGCATAGAGTTTGAGAGGATGCTCTCAGCTTCAGGACCTTATCAAGGTGAGCTTAAGAGACCCTTCGATAGGAAGCCACCTAAAAGGATTGCCTGGATTCAGTGCATCGGCTCAAGGGATATAAGTTGCAACCGCGAGTATTGCTCCTCAGTTTGCTGCACTTATGCCATAAAGGAAGCCATCGTGGCTAAAGAGCACGTCCCTCACGAGCTTGAAGAGACCATCTTCTTTATGGATATGAGAACTCAAGGAAAGGACTTTGATAAATTTTATGAGCGCACAAAGAAAGAGGGAATAGAGTTTGTAAGGGGAAAAGTCTACGGAGTCGAAGGCGTAGATGGCACAGGGAACTTGCTCCTCAAACATATAAGTGAAAACGGTAAACCAAGCAGCCATGAATTCGATTTGGTTGTTTTGTCTGTGGGATTTCAACCTTCCCCTGAAGCAATCAAGCTGGCAAAGAAGCTCAGGATTCAGCTTAATAAATACGGATTCTGTTATACAGACACATTCTCGCCTGTAGAAACTTCAAGGCCGGGAATCTTTGTCTCTGGCGCTTTTCAGGGACCTAAAGACATCCCTGAGACGGTTATGCAGGCAAGCGGTGCTGGAGCTAAAGCAGCGTCGCTTTTGTCTCCAGCGCGAAATACCCTCATCAGCGAGAAAACCTATCCCCCCGAGAAAGAAGTGGGTGGAGAGGAGCCCAGGATCGGTGTTTTCGTCTGCCACTGTGGCATCAATATCGGCGCTGTGGTTGATGTCCCTAAAGTTGTCGAATACGCCAAGATTCTTCCTAATGTGGTCTATGCTGAAGATAACCTATATACCTGCTCTCAAGATGCCCAGGAGAGGATAAAGGCGATGATAGGGGAACATAACCTCAACCGAGTAGTGGTGGCATCTTGTACCCCTAGAACCCACGAACCTCTATTTCAGGAGACTATCAGAGAGGCTGGGCTCAATAGGTATCTCTTCGAGATGACGAATATCCGTGATCAGTGTTCCTGGGTTCATAGAGATCACCCTGAAGAAGCTACACGAAAGGCAAAAGATTTAGTGAAGATGGCGATAGATAAAGCCAGGCTAATTCAGCCCCTCAAAGAATTAACCATCCCTACGATACCTAAAGGGCTAGTCATTGGTGGTGGAATGGCTGGAATGACTGCAGCGCTGGAACTGGCAAACCAAGGATTCGAATGCTTCCTTATCGAGAAGAGCGACAAGCTGGGAGGCAATATCCGGAGAGTCCATTATACCTTGGATGGGAACGATGTCTCCAAATTCCTTGAGGAAACTATACAAAAGGTAGAGCAAAATGAGTTAATTCATGTTTATAAAAATGCAGATATTAAGGAAGTCACGGGATATATTGGGAATTTCAAGACTACAGTTGACATAAAAGGTGAGGAAGCGATTCTAGAGCACGGTGTGATCATTGTGGCAACAGGAGGTCGTGAATATCAAGCATCAGAGTATTTATATGGAAGAGACGAGAGAGTAATTACTCAGTTGGAGTTGGAGGAAAAACTTGCCACCCATTCGCTCAAAATAGAAGAGCTTAGCAATGTAGCAATGATTCAATGTGTAGGCTCGAGGACGGAGGAGAGGCTTTATTGCAGCAAAGTTTGTTGTGGTCAAGCGGTTAAGAATGCGCTGAAAATAAAAGAAATAAATCCCGCTTCAAATATCTACATACTTTACAAAGATATGAGAACCTATGGCTTTAAGGAGGAATTTTATCAGAAAGCAAGAAATCAAGGCGTAATCTTCTTGCGATATACCGATGAAAGTAAGCCCGAGGTTACCAGTGATAATGATGGAATAAAAGTAAAAATCTTTGATCCAGTGCTTGGTGAGGATGTGCTCATTAAGCCTGATTTATTGGTATTGAGTGCTGGCATTGTTCCAAATGAGGACAACGAGGCGCTGGCGAAGATGCTTAAGGTGCCTCTCAATGAGGATGGCTTCTTCCTGGAAGCTCACGTGAAGCTCAGGCCGGTTGAATTTGCCACCGATGGTATCTTTGTATGTGGTCTGGCTCACTCCCCAAAGCCGATAGAGGAATCGCTTTCGCAGGCTCTTGCCGCCGCTGGGAAAGCAGCCATACCTTTATCCAAAGGATTTGTAAGCGTTGAGCCTATTGTTTCTTCCGTAAATGAGGAAAAATGCATTGGCTGTGGACTCTGCGAATCAATTTGCCCTTTTAGCGCTATCAGGCTTGTTTCTAAAAACGGGGTAAAAAAAGCTGCGACTATCCCGGCATCATGCAAAGGTTGTGGACTTTGTGCCGCGAGTTGCCCTCAAGAGGCAATCACGATGGGGCATTTCACCGACGAAGAGCTGACAGCTCAGATTAGAGCTCTAGTTCCTGCTTAAGGGGAAGTTATGACTAATGGATTTGAACCTCAAATCGTAGCCTTTTTGTGCAACTGGTGCTCTTATGCTGGAGCCGATATGGCAGGGATATCCCGCATCCAATACCTTCCTAACATCCGAGTTATAAGGGTAATGTGCTCTGGAAGGGTTGATCCCGTTTTTATCTGTCAAGCTTTCCTCTGCGGTTTTGATGGAGTTTTAGTACTAGGTTGTCATCCTGGTGATTGCCATTACCTCGTCGGCAACTATCATGCGGAAAAGAAGGTGAACCGGGTTAAGAGACTTCTGGATATCACCGGGATTAGACCGGAAAGGCTTTATCTCGACTGGGTTTCAGCAGCCGAAGGTGCAAGATTCGCTCAAATTGTGAATTCTTTCACTGAAAGAATAAAGCGAGAGGGACCTCTCGATAAAGATCCTTCTCTTTTTCAAAGGCTACATGCTGCAAAACTTACGGTGCAAAAGGAAAGGGTCCGCTGGCTCTTGGGAAATGAACTTGATTTAATTGACAAAGGGAATGTCTATGGAGAGAAAATCCCTTTTGATGAATTGGATGCAGCAATAAATGAAGCCCTTGAAGATGAATTTTTCAATAGTTGGCTTACGCTAATCTTGGAGGAAAAACCTAGGTCGGTGAGGGAAATGGCAACTATAACTCATCTTAGTTTACAAAGTATCTCTAACTATTTAACCGATTTGGAAGAGGGGGAAAAGATTTCCCTTCATAGCTTTGAAGGGAGAACGGCGAAATATATCAAAAGCAAATAGGAGGAGGAATGGGTGACAAAGTAGGCGCTGTGCTGGTAGTGGGTGGAGGCGTTGGCGGCATACAAGCCTCTCTCGACTTAGCCGAGATGGGATACTTTGTTCATTTGATTGACTACTCACCGGCGATTGGCGGAGTGATGGCTCAGCTTGATAAAACTTTCCCTACCAATGACTGCTCCATGTGTATCCTCTCACCGAAACTTGTTGAATGCGGAAGACACTTAAATATTGACCTCATTACCAATGCCGAAGTAAAAGGGATTGAAGGAGAAGCGGGAAATTTCCTGGTAACAATAACAAAGAGGCCAAGATACGTTGACATTGAGAAGTGCACTGGGTGTGGGGTATGTGCTCAACATTGCCCTGTTAAAGCCATCGATCGATTTAATCAAGGTTTAAGCCGGAGGTCTGCTATTTTCGTATCTTTCCCTCAAGCAGTACCTCGAACATTTGTGATAGATAGAGACAAATGTATTGGGTGCGGCTTGTGCGAAAAAGTATGTTTAGCTGGGGCGGTCAAATATGCGGATGAGGAACAAAGCGACACCCTTAATGTAGGCGCTGTGATCCTTTGCCTCGGATATGAATTATCCGATATGAGTGCTTTTTATAAATACGGCTATACCCGCTATCCTAATGTCGTTACCAGCCTTGAGTTTGAAAGGATGCTCTCAGCCTCAGGGCCATACAAGGGTCACCTTCTTCGACCCTCCG
>PCSL01000021.1 GCA_002772325.1 Chloroflexi bacterium CG23_combo_of_CG06-09_8_20_14_all_45_10 | reverse complement strand
ATTTTGGCCACCCATTTTTCGCTGTCCACTCGGGCTAAGCGAATTGCTTTATGGGGGCAAATTCGAATGCAAGTGAGGCATGTTCGGCACTTTTGACTATCCGCCTTTACTTTCTCCACCTCCACCATCGCCCCTCCTGGAGATAAAAGCTCATACACGCTCACCAAGGCACTTGAAATATCGGTCAAAGCTCGGCTGAGATCTAAGTTTCCCCGGCAGGCCCCAACAAAAAACATCCCTTTCCTGCCTGATGCCACGGGATAAAGATGCACATTTTCATCCTGATAAAAGCCTTGAGTGTCGGTTTCCAGGTTTAGCATAGAACTTAAGGTTTTGGTTCCTTCAGGGGGCAAAGCTTTTTCCTCAGCCACCAAGAGGTCACAGAGGAGCGTTACCTCCTCACCTAGAAGAACATCCCTTGCCTCGACCTTTACCCGGCTATCCTCTCCATGTATCCGTGGTTTTTCTTCAAATTTCAAAAACACTACTCCGCGTTCCCTCGCCTCGCGGTAAAGTTTCTCCGCCCCTTCACTATCCACCTTCAGATTCTTACAGAATACGTAGACTTCACTCCCTAGCTTCTCTTTGACTGCTAAAGCATTGTTCAGAGTGGAGAGCGTAGGAAGACGAGAATTTTCATCGGAGAAATCAACCACAAAAGCTATAGTTTCGGGTCTTCGTTCTAACCTCTCTGGAGCTTGAAGCATCTCGACGAGTTTTTGCTGCGAGATAATGTTAACACCGGGTTTAAGCTCAAAATCTTGGGGCAGAATTTCAGTTCTATATCCGGTAGCAAAGATGATAGCTCCAAAGCTTCGGGAGGATTCCTTTCCCCCTTTTCTTATCTTTACGGTGAAATCCCCAGCCTCCCCTTGCACCCTTGCTACCTCAGCAGAAGTAAGGACTTCGATGTTTTTATCTTCCTCTATTGCCCTTGTCATCGAGCTAAACATCTCTTTTGGACTTGTCTCGAGTCCGTAAAAGCCTTCAAGCTCCTTAAGCTTTCCTCCTAAAGTTGACTCTCTTTCCATTATAGTTGTCCTAATCCCAAACTGGGAAAGCTCAAGAGCCGATTTCATCCCAGAGAATCCTCCGCCTACCACTAGAACCTCTTTGTTTACTGGGACTTCCCCTCTTTCCACCGCCTGAAGCAACCGAGCTTTATTTACAGCCATTCTTATGAGTTCCAACGCCTTCTCAGTAACATCCCCTTCATGAGCCCAGGAACATTGCTCCCTGATATTTGCTAGGGAAAGGAGATTGGGGTTCAGCCCAAGTCCTTCTAGAAGCCTGATAAATTTATCCTCACATAACTCTGGTGAGCAAGCAGCGATTACTACTCCATTTACTTTCTCCCTCAGGATTCTCGAAGCTATCGCCTTCTCTCCTTCTTCAAGGCATAGATTATGGCTTATCTCTACAAAGGCGATG
Source organism: Chloroflexi bacterium CG23_combo_of_CG06-09_8_20_14_all_45_10 (assembly GCA_002772325.1). GTDB lineage: Bacteria > Chloroflexota > Dehalococcoidia > GIF9 > AB-539-J10 > 20-14-all-45-10. Next base: position 5,119 of record PCSL01000021.1, on the reverse strand, counting down.
TCTTCGAGCTTCGCTAAATTTCCCCTAATTTTGGGAAAATCTATATTCCTTAGACTTCCGCCACAATCGCAGAGGAAAATGCCTATCTTTACTGGCATTTTTCTAAAACCTCCATCGCTCTCTCTGCCGCGGCCATTCCATGAGCGATCGAATCAGGGATGTCCTTGGGACCTTGACAGGTTCCGGCGAGGAGAATCCCCTCGACATTGGTCTCTACGGAATTAAAAGGCTCCTTAGTATCGAAGAAGCCATAGTCTGCTAAATTTATACCCAGAATCCTGGCCAAATCCCAGGAATCTTTCCTGGGGGCAATGCCTACCGAAAGGGTTACCAGGTCGAAGGTTTCCCGTTCAACCTTCCCTGCTAAAATATTCTCAAACCTCACCTCAAGTTTGCTGGAGGGGGTCGGCAAAATTTCAACTGGCACTCCTCGGATAAAGCGAATGCTTTCTTGACACTCCTGATAAAACTGGGCAAAGCCCTTCCCGGCAGTCTGAAGATCAATATAGAAGATAGTCACCTGGACATCAGGATTTTGATGCTTAATAAGCCGAGCGAACCTCATGGCGTATTTGCAGCATACCTGGGAGCAATAGCCATGACTTTCATCTCTGGAGCCGACACATTGGACGAAGGCAATGTTTTTTGGCTCCTTTCCATTTGTGGGAAGTTTAAGATAGCCTTCACGATTAAAAATCCTCTCCAGGTCGAGGCCAGTCAAGACATTAGGATATCTGCCGTAACCCAAGGAGCCAACTTCTCGGGCGTTAAAGACTTCGAAGCCGGTGGCGACGATAATTGCGCCGACACTCAGTTCTTGCCTTTCAGGTTTAAGGTCAAAAGCTATAGCGGTCGTGGGACATATTCCCTGACAGAGGTTGCACTTCTCACCTCTGAGGCGAAGGCATCGAGTTTCATCGATGACATAACAATAAGGGATTGCTTCGGGGGAAGGTGGAAGGATTGCCTTGGGCTCAGTAGGACAAACCTCAGCACACATCCCACAAGCGATGCATCTTTCTGGGGTAATGTATTGGGGCTTTCGAAGCACCTCGACCTTAAAATCTCCGATTTTGCCGCTTACCTCTGACACTGTTGAATTGGTTAAAATCGAAATCTGAGGATGGGTTGCCACCTCTTTGAGTTTTCGAGGGATAAGGCAGACGGAGCATTTAGTGCAAACCTCCGTTGCTTTACAGCAAAAAGAAGCAGCTTGCCCTCCAATTGCTGCTTCTCTCTCGATTAAGTATACTCTAAAGCCGCTATTGGCTAATTCTAATGCTGAAGTTATCCCTGCTATGCCCCCGCCAATAACTACAGTAGCCTTATTCACTATTTAGCTCTTCTTTTTTAGCAATTCCTCCACTCGATTCAGTAGTTCTTTGGGATCGAAGGGCTTGTGTAGGTAGTCCTCTGCCTCCATCGTCATCCCCTCTCGCATGGAGAGATGCATCTTTTCTCTATCATCAGGATAGACAGTTAGCATCAGCACGGGAATGTGAGAGAAAAAGTAATATTTGGGATCAGTCTTGAGTTCTCGGCAAACCTCGAACCCACTTTTACCTGGCATTATCACGTCTAAGATAATTAAATCAGGCCTTTCATCCACTACCTTCCGCAAACCTTCGTCTCCATCAAGCGCAGCAACCACTTGATAGAGCTTGCTTTCAAGCACGCTCTTCACTACTGTCTGTAAATCAGGGTCATCGTCAATCACGAGGATTTTGGTTTGCTTCTGCATCTTTCCCTCCCTTCGATAAGAGTTTCTTTATGCGCTTAAGTAAGGCAAATGGCTCGATGGGTTTTTCTATATAGTCTTCAGCACCGAGTCGATGACCAGTTTCCAACTCATAGCGGCGTTGGCTGGCCTCCTCTCTCACCGCGCTTATAATTAAAATGGGCATATTGTGATACTCACTCCACTGGGTGTTCTGCAGTTCCTTGACAACAGCAAAACCGTCCATCTTTGGCAGCAGGAGATCTAAGAGCATTAAGTCTGGTTTTTGTTCTTTTAGCCTGGTTAGAGCTTCCTTTCCATCACGAGCTTCAATTACCTCGTAGGAACGCGACTTTAACACACTACTAATTGCTATTCGAATATCAGGATCATCATCTACTATCAGAATCTTAGCCATCTACCTTACTCCGCTGACTGGTTTTAGTTGGGCAACTTATTTAATCTTCTCCTCACTTTTTCAAATCCTTGGGCAAAATGAAGGTAAACTTGCTCCCCTTACCGCTTTCTGGACAGGGACTCACAGCCCGTATCCTACCATGGTGAGCCTCAACTATGCTCTTGGTTATAGAAAGCCCTAAGCCAACTCCCCTTTCAGCTATGTCGAGACCGCGATAAAAACTGTCAAATATCCTGGGTAATTCCTTGGCTGGAATACCAATTCCGGTATCCGCCACCTCCACTTCTACATAATCTATGTCATCCTTTGCTTTAACCGTTATCACCCCTCCAGAGGGGGTAAACTTAATGGCATTGGATAACAAATTTATAACTACCTGTTTAAGCCGCTCTTGAGCTCCAAGAATAGCCGGAAGCTCTCGGGGTATTTCAGCAACCAGTTGCAACCCCTTTCCCTCAGCTAAGGGATGCATAGTTTCAAGGCAATCTTCTATCACTTTTGCCAAGGAAATTCTCTCCATTCTCAAGCCCCCGAAACCAATTCGGGAAAAATCAATCATGCTACTCACTAAATTTAGCAGCTCAGAGAGTCTCTTGCTACTCCTTTGCACTATGTTTTTTTGCTCTTCATTTAATTCCCCGGCAAACCCACCAAGCAAGAGCCGATTATAGCTTTCCACCGCAGCCAGGGGAGCCTTTAAGTCATGGAAAATAATAGACAGAATACGTCCCATTGTCTCCCTAGCGTATTTAAGCCTTGAAGAAGCTACCTTAGCGAGATTATTCATCGTCATATATCCCACTTCAGGGTTGTTTTTGAACAAACCGCTAAGCCCTGCCGCATCTAAAGCAATAACCTTGGTTCTCTCAAGACTCCGGCCCGTTACAGTACGAATATAAGGATATACGAGCCCTGTATGAGCCAAGCAGCCACCTTGAGTTACCACCTGAGTTGTGGCACTTTCCTCTACCGCCCGACTAATGTGAAGATTTATTTCCAGAGCCACCTTGCCCGATTCCACGATATACATAGTACGGCATAGCGTGCCTTCACGGTAAATAACCGTCCCAGCTTCATAAACCTCTTCTCGGCAAAGCGGTAACACCTTATCCAGTTCGTCGTCGCTCAGCCCCCGGAACAAGTCTGAATGCTTCAATATTTCCTTAACTGAGCCCAATTCGATTATTGCTTTCATTTCTGAGTTTTACATTATAAGTACTTCTAAAGGTTTTTGCAAATACTGATGGTGTGAAAAATCTGGTATATAAGAGGGTGTTTAAAAATGTAGTGCGAGGCTTTAGCCTCGTGCACGACCCTAAAGGGGCGCACTACGAAAATTTTGGAGGTGAAGATTACTAGAGCTGCATGGGGCAAATCTAGTTTTGAATCTGAGGCAAAATTAAACGGCCTCATATAGAGGTATAGCAATTTCAGCAAAATATGATAAAATCCTTCTCAGAAGGTTCAAAATGGAGACGAAAAGCAATCTAGAAAGGGTACTTGAAGCAGGATATTTTACCGTGACTGCTCAAATCAACCCCCCTCGGAATACGGAGCCTGAGGCGATAAGAGAAAAAGCTAATCTTATTAAAGGCTATGTTGATGCTTTTAATATCCCTAATGGAGAGTCAGCGGTAGTGGCGATAGCAAGCGGGGCGGCCTGCCTTATAAGGAAACAAGAGGGGCTTGATCCCATAGTGCAAATGACTTGTCGTGACAGAGATCGAATTGCTCTCCAGATGGACATTTTGGGCATCTCCGCGTTTGGTGTGAATAACATACTTTGTCTCACTGGTGATCCTGTTTCTTTTGGAAATTGTCCTGAGGCAAAGTCCGTCTTCGACCTTGATTCTATCAAGCTTATCAGAATGGTCAAAGGACTCCGGGATGAAAAAAGGTTTGAGAATGGGGAGCTAATAGCTGGAAGAGAGCCAAGGCTTTTCATTGGGGCAGTAGCAGACCCTTTTGCCGTCCCCCCGGAGCATGAAGTGATTCGCCTCAGGGAGAAAGTTGCTGCCGGGGCGGACTTTATACAAACTCAAAGTATTTATAACATTAAGAAGTTTAGAAGATGGATGGAAATGGTTCGAGAGAGGGAACTGCACAAGAAAGTAAAAATCCTTGCGGGATTACTCGGTGGGAAGCGTGCCCAGCTTAAGGGCGAGGTAGAAGGCCCGCTGCCGCTATTATCTCAGGCACAGTCTCTTCCCACTCGATGGCCATAAGATGAATCCCTGCTACACCTTTGATCTGGCGCACCTGATTGATAATATCAACACAGAGCTTAATCCCTTCCTTTGAGACTTGCTCTTTGGGCACACCACGGAGGCGATCAATAATGCTATCTGGCACATCCATCCCAGGAACTTTGGTCTTCATATATCTTGCCGCACCTACCGATTTTATCGGAGCAACACCGGCAAGGATTTTTACCTTCTCATGTAATCCCCTGTCGCGCACGTGCTTCATCCACTCGGCAAACTTATCCACATTGTAGACGATCTGAGTTTGAATGAAATCCGCCCCTGCTGTTACTTTCTTGGCAAGACGAATTACTCTAAACTCGAAAGGATCGGCGAAGGGATTGGCAGCTGCCCCTATGAAAAGGTTTGGCACAACCGCCATCTCGTCACCACACTGGAACTTCTTTTCATCCCTCATATCCTTTACCACTTTGAGGAATTGGATGGAATCGAGGTCAAAGACGCCTTTAGCCATAGGATGATTGCCGAATTTCTGGTGGTCGCCAGTGAGGCACAAGATATTATTTATACCTAGTGCTGCCACGCCTAATATATCCATCTGAAGGGCAATGCGATTTCTATCCCGACAAGTCATTTGAACAATCGGGTCTAAGCCTTCCTCTTTTCCTATAAGACAAGCTGCCCAACTTGACATGCGGACTACAGCAGTTTGACCATCGGTGACATTAAAAGCATCAATATAGCCTTTAAGCATCTTTGCCTTTCTCCTAATCACTTCAG
>PCSL01000115.1:3925-10325 GCA_002772325.1 Chloroflexi bacterium CG23_combo_of_CG06-09_8_20_14_all_45_10 | reverse complement strand
CCTATCAGGTGAGAACCTCAATCACGGTGAGTGTCATTACCCGAACTGTCCGTCATATCCCGGTAGAAGTTCCTTTAGGTGTAGAGGATGGTATGCCAGAAAAGTGCGTGGTTAACCTGGATAGCATAATGACAATACCGAAGCCCCTACTCAGTGAGCGAATCACCATGCTATCCCACGACAAGATAGCCCTAGTCAATAGGGCTGTTTTATTTGCTTTGGAACTTGATACATAAGGCAAGGGAGCTTGCTATGCCCAGAATATTTGACAACATAGAACAGGACTTATTACCGGCTCTCAAAGAGACGCTGGTAGTGTCTGAACGTGCTGACTTCTGCATTGGGTATTTCAACTTGCGAGGATGGGGAAAGCTTGCGAGATTTGTAGACAACTGGTCTGGCCATCCAAATTGCTGCCATTTGTTGGTCGGCATGCATAAGCCACCGGAGGAAGAAGTCAGGGAACTCCTCAGTCTATCTAGCGAGAGTAGCGCTATCGATGCTCAGAAAGTGGTGCGCTTCAAGATACAGTTGGCTGAGGAATTTCGAAAGCAACTTATGGTCGGTGCACCGACTAATGAAGACGAGGTTACTTTGCAGAAGCTAGCTAGTCAAATCAAAGCTGGCAAAGTTGTGGTGAAGTTGTTTTTGAGACACCCCCTTCATGCCAAACTCTATCTCCTGTATCGCCAAGACTACAATAATCCGGTTACTGGCTATCTTGGCAGCAGTAACCTTACTCTTGCAGGTCTCTCTAAACAAGGCGAACTTAACGTTGATGTATTAGAGTATGATGCGTGCCAGAAGTTAGCGAAATGGTTCAATGATCGCTGGAATGACAAGTGGTGTTTAGACATTTCGCAAGAACTGGTAGAAATCATTGAGGAAAGCTGGGCTCGTAAGGAACTTTTGTCGCCTTACTATATCTACTTAAAAATGGCGTACCATCTTGCACAGGAAGCACGGGCTGGTCTCGCAGAATTCAAACTACCTAGCGACCTGCAAAACAAGTTACTTGACTTCCAGGCTGCCGCTGTCAAGATTGCAGCGCACCATCTTCATAAACGTGGCGGGGTGCTCATCGGCGATGTGGTAGGCTTAGGTAAAACACTGATGGCAACAGCAGTCGCCAGAATTTTTGAAGACGACTTTGGGCTTGAGACCCTGGTAATGTGCCCCAAGAATCTGGTGCCTATGTGGGAGAGGTACGTGCATGATTATCGTCTAAGAGGAAAAGTTCTCTCAATAAGCATGGCACTATCAGAGCTACCGGATTTAAGAAGGTACCGGATTGTGATACTAGATGAAAGCCAGAATCTCAGAAACAGAGAGGGTAAGCGATACAGGGCAATTCAAGAGTATATAGCGGAGAATGAAAGCAGATGCATACTCTTGTCCGCAACACCCTATAATAAAAGCTATCTTGATTTGTCATCTCAACTCCGTTTGTTTGTACCCGAGCATCAAGACCTAGGATTGAGACCAGAGCATCTTATTCGCGACATTGGTGAGACCGAGTTTATCAGACGTTACCAAGCACCGTTACGTTCCCTTGCTGCCTTCGAAAAGAGCGAATATCCAGATGACTGGCGGGAACTCATGAGGCTCTACCTCGTGAGGCGGACTCGCAGCTTCATTCAAGAGAATTATGCATTTTCAGATAACGGACGTAAATATCTTTCTTTTGAAGATGGCACAAGATTCTACTTTCCCAAGCGCCTCCCACGAACACTAAAGTTCGACTTAGATGAACAAGAGCCGACTGACCAGTATGCCCGTCTATACTCCACAAGGGTGGTTGACATCATCAATAGTTTATTGCTTCCCAGATATGGCTTAGGGAACTACATATCCGAGGAAGCGGAGCAATCAGCCTCCGCAGAAGAACAGAGGCAGCTAGACAACTTGTCGAGAGCTGGTAAAAGACTCATGGGATTCTGTAGAACAAATCTATTTAAGCGATTGGAGAGCAGTGGTCAGGCATTCCTTCAGTCTATAGACCGCCACATATTACGTAACTTCGTCTACATTCACGCAATCGAAAATGCTCTTTCTATTCCTATCGGAACTCAGAGTGCAGAGCTGCTAGATGCCGGCACGAATGACGAAGATAGCGACTTGCCGGAGCCCTTACAGGCGGTTATGGATTATGATAGTGAAAACGAAGAGGGGGGTGAATATCAAACTACCGAGGATGTGCTACACCCTTACACCAAGGCGTGGTATAGAGGAAGAGCAAAACAAGTATACGAGTCCTACGGTGGCTCAGAAAAGAAGCGGTTCAGATGGTTGCGTTCCTCACTGTTCACTGAAAAACTCGCTATGGATCTAATTAGCGATGCTAAGAATCTCATCGCAATGGTTGGAAAGTTTGGCGTATGGGAACCAAAGCAGGATAGGAAACTTGGGGCACTTAAGGGTCTGCTTGCTAAGGAACATACAAACGAGAAAGTACTCGTGTTTACCCAATTCGCAGACACAGTGCGGTATCTGACACGAGAATTGAAAAAACGAAATATCGACACGGTCGAAGGAGTAACGGGACAGTCTGCCGATCCAACGGCCCTTGCCTATCGTTTCAGCCCCATAAGCAACGAACTGCCCTTGTCTCCGGGCAAGGAACTTCGAGTTCTTGTTGCTACTGATGTCCTCAGTGAAGGTCAAAATCTTCAGGACTGTGCCATAGTTGTGAATTACGACCTGCCTTGGGCTCTTGTTCGGTTAATACAACGTGTTGGACGTGTCGACCGCATAGGTCAGAAGTCACAAAATATATACTGCTACTCCTTTCTTCCGGCAGAAGGGCTAGAGAGGATCATACATCTACGCTCACGGGTTAAACAACGTCTGACGGAGAGCGGAGAAGTTCTTGGCTCGGACGAGCAATTCTTTGAAGATGACCTTAATAACCAAGTACTTAGGGATCTCTATACTGAGAAATCAGGCATCCTGGACGGCGATTTTGATAGTGAAGTTGACCTAGCTTCTTACGCGTACCAGATATGGCGTAATGCCATCCAAAAAGACCCTTCATTAGAAAAGAAGATAGCAGAACTTCCTGATGTGGTCTATTCAACCAAGGAACACACCGGTACGGAGAAGGAGCCAGAAGGAGTTCTTGTATATGTTAAGACTGCCGAAGGGAATGATTCTCTAGTATGGATGGACAAGGACGGCAATAGTATAACCCAATCTCAACTTGCCGTACTCCGAGCGGCCGAATGCAGGCCCGAGGTGCCAGCGATACCACGAAATCATCGTCACCACGAACTAGTGAGACAAGGTATAGAACACATTATCCAGCAAGAGAAGATGGTCGGCGGGCAGCTGGGACGTCCCTCCGGTGCTCGTTACAGGACATACGAACGACTAAAGCGCTATTACGACGATTTGAAGAAGCACGAACCACTGTTTGCTGGCGAAGATCTGGTTAAGGCTATAGATGATATTTACAAGTATCCCCTTCGTTCCTCAGCCACCGACATACTGAATCGCCAACTGAGAGCAGGTGTATCTGATGAGGACCTAGCTCAGTTGGTCATCTCACTTCGTAACGAGGACCGCCTAAGTTTGAGACAAGAGGAAGCGGAGCGCCAGGAACCCAGAATAATATGCTCTCTGGGACTATTCAGTAGACAGGAAGAGAATAAATCATGAACATTGACACTAACAGAGTTCGTGACTGTCTGAGACGTTTTGATTTCAGAGCTCTGTTTATTGAAGAGTTGGCCTGGAATATCTGCAACAATCGGCCTATCGAAATCCAGATTGATACGCAGACGTTTCGTCTTACTCCTTTTGCCGAGCAAGGTGGCATGGTGATCTATCTGGGCGAGTCTCCGGAGGATGGTAGCATTCCGCCGTCAAATTTTCGAAAAATAATAGAGACCCGCATAACAAGACAAACCCATGAGCACATGATTGTGTTCGTTGACAAAGACAAAACAAGGTCAGTTTGGCAGTGGGTGAGACGTGGTGGTGGAAGGCAGACCGCGACACGGGAACATACTTACCATAAAGGTCAACCAGGTGATTCTCTCCTGCAAAAACTGGACGGAATAGCATTCAATATTGAAGAGTTTGATGATGAAGGCAACATAGCCGTCATTAAAGTGCTGGAGCGGGTGGCTAAAGCCTTTGATATAGAAAAGGTCACCAAGCGCTTTTATGATGAATTCAAAACAGAGCACGGCACTTTTTGTAAGTTCCTGAAAGGCCTTGAGGTGCAGGACGAAATCGCCTGGTATGCCTCGGTTATGCTTGACCGGCTGATGTTCATCTATTTCATTCAGAAAAAGGGCTTCCTGGACGGAGATACTGACTATCTTCCCGATAAGCTCAAGGAATCAGAAGCCGGGGGTGCCAATCAGTTCTACCGCAAGTTCCTAATACAGCTCTTTTTCGAGGGCTTTGCCAGGGAAGAAAGGGAGCGGCCAGCCAAAATAAACCAGTTACTGGGCAAAGTGCCTTATTTAAATGGTGGCCTATTCCTCCCGCACCAGTTGGAGATAGCCTATGGGGAAAGAATAAACATCTCCGACGCTGCCTTCGAGCGACTCTTTGCCTTCTTTGACAGATATAGCTGGCATCTGGACTATAGACCATTGCGTGCTGACAATGAAATCAACCCTGACGTACTGGGTTACATCTTTGAGAAGTATGTTAACCAGAAACAGATGGGGGCTTACTACACCAAGGAAGACATTACAGACTACATCTGCAAGAACACAATCATACCGTTTCTCTTCGATAAACTTGAAAACATGCGCTATGAAGAGCTCCATCCATTTCCTGTGAAAGATGTGGAGCCATATATCTACGAAGCGGTTAAGCAGGAAGATTACCTACCCACCGAAACGGAACGGGAATATCAGGCAAGGCAGAAGCGTTACCAGCAGATAAAGGCCGACTTTGCCGCCGGCAAAATCACCAGCATCAACGACCTGATTACTTACAACCTTGACATTCGTAAATTCGCTGAAGATTGGGCACGAGGAATTAAAGACCCGGTTACCCTCCGTGCCTTCTACTTCCATTGCCTTACTAAAGCGACCATACTTGACCCGGCAGTCGGTAGTGGTGCCTTTCTCTTCGCCGCTCTGAATATGTTGGAGCCACTCTACGAAATCTGCTTGGACAAGATGGAGGAACTGGGTGGACCCAAGTACCCTGACTTTGCTGAAGAGCTGGCAAGAATCCGCCAGCACCCCAACCGCAAGTATTTCGTTCTCAAGAGCATAATAGTCAACAACCTGTTCGGAGTAGACATCATGGAAGAGGCGGTGGAAATCTGCAAACTCCGCCTTTTCCTAAAACTTGTCTCCCAGGTTGATGATGTAGACAAGATTGAACCATTGCCCGACATTGATTTCAACATCCGCGCCGGTAACTCACTGGTGGGGTATGTCAACGAGGAGGAAATCAAGAAGGCTAAGGCGACGCAACTAGACCTCAGCGGTGCAATGAAAGGCGTTGAACAGCAAATAGAAGATGTTGACCGTGCCTTAAAGGCTTTCAGAAACCTGCAGACCAGGCTTGGTATACCGGCTTCAGAGCTAGCCAAAGCCAAAGCAGAGGTAAAACAGAGGCTTGCCGAAATTCAAAAGGAGCTAAATAGAGACTTGGCAGCCTTTTATGGCGCCCGGGACATCAGGCAGTTTGTTAAGACTCATTGCCCATTCCACTGGTTCGTTGAGTTTTACAGCATTATGAAGAATGGCGGATTCGACGTCATCATTGGCAATCCACCCTACGTGGAGTACGGCAAAATCAGGAAAGAGTACACCATTCAAGGTTATGAAACTGAAAGCTGCGGCAATACGTATGCATTTTTCACGGAAAGGTCTATTGCCTTACTACGAGAAAGTGGACGTTATGGAATGATTGTGCAGTTGCCAATAGTTTGCACTGATCGGATGAAACCGCTTCAGAAGTTGTGCCTCAAGAAGAGCAGCTTGGCCTGTTTTGCCAATTTTGACGATCGGCCAGCTCGCCTGTTTGACGGGTTGGAACATATTCGCGCTTGCATTTTCACTCTTGAAAAAGACGGGAGTAGCCCTGAGTCACGTACGGTGTTTACAACCACCTATAACCGCTGGTACACGGAAGATAGGCCTACCTTGTTTAGATCACTATCGTTTGTCGACAGTACCAAGTACGTAATGGATGGTGCAATACCGAAAATTGGTGATGCCGTCGCAAAGTCTGTAAGGCAAAGGGTTGAGCCTTTCAGCCCTCTGGGCAAATCTCTTAAGCAATGGTCGCAATATAAAGTCTATTTCCACAATTCCCCCCAATACTGGATCCGGGCTATGACATTCGTACCCTATTTTTGGAACGAGCGTGACGGGGAACACATTTCTACCCAGGTGAAGTCTTTATATCTGGCAACGAAACTAGA
>PCSL01000115.1:336-3877 GCA_002772325.1 Chloroflexi bacterium CG23_combo_of_CG06-09_8_20_14_all_45_10 | reverse complement strand
CTGATGACCGACCTGATACTACATTCGCAGCGTAAAGAGGCCTATTATGCAACAACTGGCCAAGTTACCTATGACGAGTTTTATCCCAAATACTCAAAAGCCATCATAGACGAAATTGACCGGGTACTGACAAAACACTATGGTTTTACGGAAGAAGAGCTGGACTTCATCATCAACTATGACATCAAGTACCGGATGGGTAAAGACAGCGAGGAGGACAACAATGGTGACTGAACAGACTGTAAGCTTTGAAGATTTTCGGGACCAGTGGCTCGAAGATATCCAAAGCGGTAGTCCATCCACTGTCGAGCTGGGCCGCCGCTTCGCTCACAAGATCCTTATCCAATGGTTGGATATCGAAAGTGCTTCTGACGACCTCGTTTATTGTGATGGCAGCAGGGACGGTGGCATAGACATAGCTTATCTGGACCGTGGCGAGAGAGGAGAAACTGGAGAAGGTGAGGAGGAGTCAGCTATAGACCATACTTGGTACATTGTCCAAAGTAAGTATGGCAAGGCTTTCCGCGGAACCACAACGCTACTAGAAGAAAGTCAGAAAGTGATAGAAACGCTTGACGGCAGACGCCCTAATCTGTCCTCTCTAGCCGAGGGGCTGCTCGAAAGGCTAATCAACTTTCGCAAGCAAGCTTCTGACCGCGACAGAATACGTCTTGTGTTTGCTACTGAATTGCCCTTGAACGAAGAGGAAAGGCAAGTTCTAAAGGATATCCGTGCGATGGGCCGTGAACGACTTGGCCCCATTTTTGATGTCGAGTCTATTTCTATAGAAACCGTCTATCGGCGTACGCTTGAAGAATTGGTGACAGGTAAAACCCGGATTCGCGTACCCATCAAGGCAAACATGGTGAAATCTGGCGAGGACGTCTTAGTAGGCACTGTAACACTAGTTGATCTCTTCGAGTTCCTTAAGGCTTATCGGGACTGTACGGAAGATTTAGACCAGCTTTATGAAAGGAATGTGCGGCGCTTTCTGGGCAGTCGCGGCAAAGTCAATAAAGGAATCCAAGAAACACTACGCAATGCTCCGGAGCGCTTCGGATTGTATAACAATGGGATTACAATCGTAGTAACAAATTTTGTACTTGATGGAGGCGTGAATATCGAGCTAATAGAGCCCTTCGTCGTTAACGGATGTCAGACAACGAGGACCATCTGGGAGACCTGCTACGAAAAACTTGAAGCTGGCGGGACGGGCATCTCTCCAGAGTTGGAAGACTGGCGTAAGCGAGCTGGCGAAGGAGTTGTCATAACAAAGATCGTCAAAGTAGGCGATAATGGTGAAGAACTTGAGCGAGCTATTACTCGGTACACAAATAGTCAAAATGCGGTAAGGGAAAAAGACTTCGTAGCTTTGACTACTGACTTTAGGACGTGGTCAAGGCTCATGGCAGAGCGATACGATGTATTCCTCGAAATCCAGCGCGGTGGCTGGGATTCGCGCCGTGCACTACAAAAACAACGTCCCGACATTAAAAAATTTACTAAGGCAGCTAACGCATTTGACTTACTAAAGATATACGGCTCGGGATGGCTCGGTGAAGCTGGAACAGCGTTTGGCAAGAATGGGCCGTTTGTTCCTAATGGAGCCATATTCAAGAAGATTATGGAACCTGTCGGGGGAGAAGATGAATCGTTCGGTGTAGATGACCTCTATGCAGCTTATCAGTTACAGTGCGCAGCAGACAAACTTGATTTTGGCAGAGGAGCTGCCAAATCCATGCGCAGACAAACGAAATTCCTTTTCTACATGATTGTAATAGACTTGCTGAAAGACGTGATGAGAAGGGCAGAGATAGCAGCGACTCGAAAAAATTGCACTCGTGCGTTGCTGAAACTCTTCGACGGCAACCACGAGTCAGCGGCGCAAGCACTACCTGATGCTGCGACGGAGGTGGTAGACGGATACCTTACTTCAGGTACAGATAATTGTGTGTTTGACGAGCCTGCGTACAAGAATACTTTCAACCACGACTTGAATGCCTTTCTGAAGTGGGAAAAGCTTGGCAAGACTGAAGAGGACTGCCCCCGGTTCCGCAACTTGCTCGCGGTTAACAAGGTTGCTATGGGGCAAAAAGTAGGAGGTCAACCATCAATTCGTGAGACGATCAGGTCGGCAATCGAGTCACATATTTGATAAATGCTACTAAGAGGAGACTATTGTGGTCGAAGAAGAGATAGTATCCGTTATCCCTGAGCAATTAATCAGGGCAAGGGAAAGCCTGGGCTTAGAACCACGTGAGGTTGCTGAAGCCCTACACCTTGACGAGAAGAAGCTTAATGAATGGGAGGAAGGTATTTCGGAACCCTCTGTAGATAATCTATGGAGTCTAGCGGACCTTTACAATCGTAGCACGGACTACTTCCTAAGACCACTAACTGCATTGCCAGAAAAACTGAGTTTCAGACTAGAACGCCGCAAAGCAGTCAGAGATCTTCCCCAAACCGTAAGACGAATTATAGTGCGTTTTGAGGAATTGTGCCGGGGAGAATATGAGTTGGAGGAAGCCTTACAGGAACACCGCAGAATCCTAATAGAGAGAGTTGACGGTGACTATAGCCCCGAGGAGCTTGCCACACGAGAAAGAAGGAGGCTAGGTATAGGAGAAGAGCCAATCCAAGATCTCCGCAAACTTTTGATTAGGCAAGGTGCCAGAGTGTTTGTTCTACCTATTCCAGAAATCCCTGCCTTGGAACTCTCGGGTATGTCATGGTGGCATGATACTTACGGCCCCTGCATACTCATTAACGGCCGAAATAACAGAGGTAGACGTTCATTTACTCTAGCTCATGAGTATGGTCACCTTCTCCGTGCTGACCCTCCGACAGTTTGCGCTTTCATGCTTGATATCCCTGAGGAACGTTTCGCCCACAGCTTTGCCGCTGTTTTTCTTATGCCAGCTAAGTCTGTGAGGGATTCTTTTATCGAAATCGTGGGGCTTCATGGTGTCACGATTAGCGATCGAGATTTGGGCAGACTATCTAACCGTTTCCGTGTGAGTCTTGAAGCCATGGGAAGAAGGCTTGAGGAACTTGATTTGATTCCTCGTGGAACAACTGATTCGCGAATAGCCGAATGGGAGAAGAAGCCCACCTATTATCGAGGCCGAAAAGGTCCTATATGGCGACATCAACTAGGAGAGGATTTTGTATCATTAGCTCTTGAAGCTTATGCAAGCGAACACCTATCTGCTGGCAAGCTGGCTCAATACTTCGGATTAAACTTGAGGGATGCCTTGCAGGTAGCGAGGGAGTCCGAAGCAACAAGTAAGAAATAAGCAAGGCGCATCCCGATGGAAACGCAGTTACCATCAGCTCCTTCATGTTATGTTTTTGACGCTTCTTCTCTTATAGAACTTGAGAGAAGGCCCAACGGACGGGGCCTTCGAGATATGCCAGATCATCCGGGGAAGTGGCTGGTTGTACCATCCAAGGTAGCTAAGCAGGTTGATAGTCAAGGGGCTCCTGCGGAAACAAAGAACTGGATAGCAAATGGCAAGCCTGCAACATTCATAGGCAGTGA
>PCSL01000115.1:0-300 GCA_002772325.1 Chloroflexi bacterium CG23_combo_of_CG06-09_8_20_14_all_45_10 | reverse complement strand
GAGACTTTTGGAAGACGCTGACATACAAGGCATAGTCATTGCCTACCATAGAAAAGGCACTTACGTTGTAGAAGAAGGAAGAGCTAAGGCACTGGCAAAAAATCTAGGAACAAGATGCATTAGTGGCATAACATTCCTGTCTGAAGTGCAACCACCTCTCCTATGACTATGTTCCTTTTCGCCCTATTTCGGTTGACATGGTGTCTTTACAGCCTGCTTCGTGTAGAGATTCCTCAGAATATCGACGCCCAAGTTTGAGACCCCCCTCTTGCCTCTTAGCTTTGGAGGGGGACGGTGCTA
>PCSL01000087.1:2200-6180 GCA_002772325.1 Chloroflexi bacterium CG23_combo_of_CG06-09_8_20_14_all_45_10 | reverse complement strand
CGTCAACACCGGCGCCAAAGAATTCCTTATCCTTGTCATCTAGAGGTTTCTCCCAGGCAGCACAGAGAAGGTGGGGTTTTAGAATATACGGGTTATCGGGATTGATTAAGGCGTTATCAAAGTTCTTACCAAAAAAGAAATCTGGGTTACGCATCAAGTATTGGTCAAGGGGATTATCCTGAGCGATAAGAAAGCTCAAGGAGCTGCCCGTGCTTCGCCCACTACGCCCTGCCTGCTGCCAGGCACTGGCGATGCTCCCAGGATAGCCGGTAAGCACCGTTGAATCCAAATCACCAATATCTATACCCAATTCCAAAGCAGTCGTGGCCACTAATCCAAGAAGCTCACCATCAAAGAACTGACGCTCAATTTGGCGCCTATCCTCGGGAAGATAGCCTGCTCGATAAGGGCTAATCCGTTTAGCCAGAGGAGGGGGTAATTGCTCCCGAGCATAAAGGTAAATAAGCTCAGTTATCTTACGGGTGCGGGCAAAGACAAGGCTACGTATATCGTTCTGGATTAGCTCAGTAAGAAGGAAAGTAGCCTCGCTGTTAGGGCTGCGCCGACTGCTCTTAGCCTCATCAATTATCGGCGGGTTCCAAAAGGCAAAATGCTTTTCACCATGTGGCGAACCATCCCTGGCAACTGCCTCAAAGGGCAAGCCAGCTAAATTTTGGGCATGCTCTTTGGGATTGGCAATAGTTGCCGAGCAACAAATAAATTGAGGATTAGAGCCATATAAGGCACAAAGCCTCCGTAACCTCCGTAGCACATTAGCCATATGAGAGCCAAAGACGCCTCGATAAACATGAGCCTCATCAATCACCACATACTTAAGCTGGCGCAACAATCTGGACCATGACTGATGGTTGGGTAAAACACCAAGATGGAGCATGTCTGGGTTGGTAAGCACTACCCTGGCTCGTTTCTTTATGTTAGCCCTCTCAGCTTGCGGCGTATCACCATCAAAAGTAGCTACCGCCCTTTCAGAAAGAAGTTCAGGACAAGCAATTTCTTTCAGGCTACGTAGTTGATCTTGAGCTAGAGCTTTGGTAGGAAAAACATAAATAGCACAGCTAAGCTTATCAGCTAAAATTGCCTCAAGCGTTGCCAGGTGATAGCACAAGGTCTTGCCACTGGCACTAGGTGTAGCTACTATAACGTTCTTCCCGGCAAAAATAGCATTCAGTGCCTCCGCCTGATGGCTATAAAGAGCCGACAAGCCCAAAAATTCAAGGCGTGCCTTAAGGGCGGGGTGAAGTGGTTTGTCTAGCTTGCCAAAGGCAGCATCCTGCGCCGGGATATGCTCAATGTGAACGATCTGCTGTCTATAATTAGGTAAAGCGGTCAGGTAACGAAGAAAGGCAGCAACACCCATGGAACATTCAAAAGGCTGGGAAGACCTCTATTTCCGAATTCAGCAATTCCAGTTCGGGGTAGTTCTCCAGAATGAACTTAACTACGTTGGCTAAAGTTTCATCAGCGTGCCTTCTGTGATTGTTAACGCAAGTTACGCCCAAGGTGGCTAGCTGCCATAAATCTTGATTAGCAATTTCAGCTACAGAAACGTTATAGTTATTTTGCAGCCGTGTAATGACAGATTTAATTACCCGCCGCTTGCCCTTAAGGGATTGATTCTCAGGGAGGCGAAGTTCTATTCGGCATACACCGACGTTCATCCCACTACCACCCTAGGCCTGCTGTTCTCTAATCTTGGTATAACACTCACCGCAGTAGACTGGTCGCCCCTCTCTAGGCTCAAAGGGCACTTCACATTCCTTACCACAATCGGCACATATTGCCTTGTACATTACCCTTGGGCCGGATCTACCATACTTTCGCTTAGCTGCGCGACATTCTGGACAACGACTAGGTTCATGTTGTAAACCCCGCGAGCGATAAAACTCCTGCTCACCTACAGTAAAAACAAAAGTTTTACCGCAGTCCCGACAGGTCAAGGTCTTGTCCGCTGGAGCCACTGCACACCTCCTTTAGCTATGAATAATCTTACCTTGTTTGGTTACAGTCTCCACCGGCTCAAGGCCTCTACTAAATAGTTACCTGAGACTCTCAAGAACAGCAACACTACATACAAGGTTTTACTCGACTTAGCTAATATACTCGGAGAAAATACTCTAGTCAAGAAAATCTAACACAACCTCTGTTAAATACAGAAATTTCTTATCCTTGCCTGTCTTTCTACAAGCACAATTCAGACCAAAGAGATTATCCTTTTCCCCAGAGTTTTGGCATTAATTGCTCCAATGCCATCACTGCCGACTCGTATGCTGAGCCCAGCGTTGGAGAGTAACAAGTGTCAATCAAAGCCAGCCTCTGAACTGGAATTTTCTCCGCTATGGCTAGAGCAAGTCTATCAACCTTCCCTGCCACCATCTCTTCCGAAATAATTTGGGCCCCAACCAAGTTTTGGGTCTTGCTATCAGCAATAAGCTTGATATGAATAGGTTTACCCCCATATGAGCGCCGTCGAGTGGCAGTCCTCATTATATTGCAGACAACATTCAACCCTTGCTCTCGTGCGTAAGCTTCGGTAAAACCAACCGTACCTACCTCATAGTCGAAAATCTCGGTAACGAATGTCATGACTGTACCCTGGTGGGGAAGAACATTACCCAAAACCAGGTTCGTAGCTGCTATTCTTCCCGTCGTAGCCCCGGAAGTGGCTGTTTGGTAAACCCTTTTGCCCCCTGTAATTCTATCCCAATTCTCCATACAATCCCCGATAGCATAAATATCCAGGTCACTGGTTTGGAGGTATTCATTCACAGCGATGGCTCCCGATTCGCCTATCTTAAGGCCTGCTTTCCTGGCTAGCTCCACATTAGGCCTGGAGCCAGTAGCGAACAAGACAAGGTCTACCTCCAGTTCGCCATCCTGAAGAGATACAATCTTTTTGCCATTGCCACTTCTTATCCTGCCGATTCTGGTCGACAATATTAAGTCTATCCCTCTTCCCTTTATTCTTCGTTCAACGATTGTCGCCATATCCTTATCCAGGCATGTCGGCAAGATGTTATCTAGGATATCCAAAACATAGATGTTGTGGTAGCCCCTTGCCTGGAGGCCAGCAGCCACTTCCAAACCAATTGCCCCGGCGCCCACAATGGCCGCACTGGCATACTTGGAAATGGCCTGCTCAAAAACTCTGGCAGTCCCCAGGCTAGTATCTAAGACGAATTCATTTTGGCCATCCAAACCCGGTATAGGAGGGATGGTAGGGACAGAACCTAGGTCTAAGATCGCTTTGTCGTAGCTGTAACTTTCTTCACCGGCTATCAGGCGTTTCTCGTTTCTAACGACAGCGGTGACCTCTGTATTCAGGTGAACATTGACATTCCTTTCCTTATAGAATTTCGGCCTAAACACAAAACTGTCTTCCCAAGATGGGAGGAATCCATTCAGCACATAAGGAATTTCGCAGGGCTCATGTCCTATCTCACCACGTTTGTCAAATAGATCAATTTGAGCTCCCTCATCCAACCGGCGGATAACATTGACTGCATTATTGGCGCCTCCTCCACCACCGACTATGCAAACTTTCATTTTATCTCCTTTTTTCCTTTGAGCTATTTGCTGACTGCTCATTATTTCCTCTATTATATTGATAAGGTTTGAAATTGCCAATGGAACTAAAAACGATAGAATGGCTTGATGATAAGTTGAGAATACTAGACCAGAGCAAGCTCCCTTGGGAGCAAAGCTTTGTTGACCTAGCTGGTTACCAGGATGTGGCTCTGGCTATCAAGGAGATGAGAATTCGTGGGGCGCCAGCCATTGGAGTTGCTGCTGGTTATGGAATTGCCCTCGGGGCACAAGATATAAAAACGACTGATGAAGATAACTTTCTGAACCAATTAAATCAAGTTATGCAAACTTTGGCCACTACCAGGCCTACCGCCGTCAATCTTTTCCAAGCTATCAATAGGATGAGGAAGATAACTGCCATAGGCGGCAATATC
>PCSL01000087.1:0-2190 GCA_002772325.1 Chloroflexi bacterium CG23_combo_of_CG06-09_8_20_14_all_45_10 | reverse complement strand
AGGAAGCTCTTATTAATGAGGCAAAGCAAATTCACCAAGAAGAAATAGAAGCAACTAAACGACTCAGCCAACTGGGAGCCGGACTTATCCCAGATGGCTTCACCATCCTTACTCATTGTAATGCTGGCTCTTTAGCCACCGCTGGCTATGGCACTGCCCTGGGGGTAATCAAAACCGCTAAGGAGCAAGGAAAGCGAGTAAGCGTTATCGTCACAGAAACTCGCCCCCTTCTCCAGGGAGCCAGGCTGACCACCTGGGAATTGAAGCAGGAAGATATCCCGGTAACCTTGATCACCGATTCCATGGCTGGCTATTTTATGCATCAGAACAAAATAGACTGCGTCATTGTCGGAGCTGACAGAATTGCCGCCAATGGCGATGTCGCCAATAAGATTGGCACCTACACTCTAGCCGTGCTAGCTAAAGAGAACGATATTCCATTTTATGTCGCTGCCCCAACCTCTACCATTGACCTCTCCCTACCTTCAGGAGACAAAATCCCCATTGAAGAGCGAGTGCCTGACGAGGTAACTCATATCCAGGGGATACGCATCGCCCCGAAAGGAATAAATGTTGCCAACCCCGCCTTTGACGTAACGCCACATAATTATATAACCACCATCATCACCGAAAAGGGTATAATAAGGGAGCCTTATATAGAGCGGCTGAGGGAAATAGCCACTTAAAGTAGTCTTGAGTGTTTAAAAACGTAGTGCGAGGCTTTAGCCTCGTGCATGACCCTAAAGGGTCGCACTACGAAAATCTGAGGCCGTTTAAAAATGTAGTTGCCCAATTTATTGAGCGACTGTGCCTGATAAATCAGGCAACTACGAAAATTTTGGGGGTGAAGATTACTAAAACTAAATGAGGCAAATCTAGTTTTGAATCTGGGGCAAAATTAAACGGCCTGAAGATAATGAGGAGGTAGTAAAATGCCCACATATGAGTATTGGTGCCCAAAATGTGAGAAGGAGTTTGAGGTTAAAAGACCTATAGCTGATTTTGATAAGCCTGCTTTCTGCCCCGATTGTGGCACAAAAGGAGAGAAATTGGTGTCCATTTTCTCCTCGAAAATTGGCTATACCATGCAAGTGCCAGCGAAACCGCCATTCCGGAAGAAAGGCAGCGGCAGTTTTAAAATGTAGTGCGCCCCTAAAGGGTCGCACTACTGGGGCAAAATTAAAAGGACTAAGAAGCACTGGCTAAAGGGGGTGACAGATATGGAACTTTCTCCGCGGGCAAGGGAAAGACTGGCTAGGATAGGTGCTCTATCGCCAGAGGAAAAAGAGAGGATGAGACAGTCAAGCGAACTTGACTCTTTGCTCTCCCAATACTTTAAAGGCGATATAAGCTCCGAGGACCTATGGATAGAGCTGAAATCCCTTAAGGAGCAGTGCAGTGAATCTATCGTAAAAGAGGCCCAGATCAAGCTGGTAGATACGCTTCGTTTGCAAATGAGTCAGGAGGATTTTGAGCAGCGCCGCAATGCTATTCTAGCTATAGAGACAATGAAACATGAAGGGAAATACTCCAGCCTAGAGCTGGTCCTGAATTCGATTGAAGCCCTCCGCCAAAAATATACCCAAATAAAAGAGCAAACATATAACCAGCTCAAGGTGGACCTAGAAAGGCAGCTCCAGGCAGTAGCCCGACAGGCGCTCAAACAAGGTGTGAAGATTGATATAGAAACCTCGCTGAATGCCAACATCAAAAACAGCCCTCAATGGAAGGAGTTCATCTCCGAGCACGAGAGAACCGCTGGAGAGATGTTTAATAGCTATGTGAACAGGCTACGGGAGCTTATTTAAACAGGCGTGATGGACTCAGATGCAAGCAACATTTTTGAATTGCCACAGTTCGCCACTCGATATCGTCATTGCGAGCCCTTCGCTTCTTCTCATTCTGAGGGAGCACTTCGGCTTTCGCTCAGTGTAAACTCCGTGACCGAAGAATCTCGCTCAGGACAGGCTCCGCGAAGCAATCTCGGAATCAAGGACAGGAGGATTAGCTTATCTCGCCAAGACTAAAGTCCTCAGCACACTTTCACCATAAAGCCTCCTGTAAGTATTTGATAAGTCAACATTAATCCAGTATAATCTTGATAAACCAGAGCCTGTTTAAAAATGTAGTTGCCCAATTTATTGGGCTATTGTGCCTGATGAATCAGGCAACTACGTAGGGATAAATCCT
>PCSL01000010.1:4367-6709 GCA_002772325.1 Chloroflexi bacterium CG23_combo_of_CG06-09_8_20_14_all_45_10 | reverse complement strand
AAGGTTGAGTTTTTGCACAATTTCCTAGGACAAAACTAAAATAAAGAAATGTAGGTCGACGAAGTAACACTCTTGTCGAGAAGGAGGAATTTATTATGGCTAAGGCGATTATCACAGCAGCAATCACAGGCTCGATTCACACACCAACTATGAGCCCTTATCTGCCCATTACACCAGAGCAGATTGCCGAGCACGCAATCGGAGCCTATGAAGCTGGAGCCGCAGTAGTTCATATCCATGTTCGCAATCCGGAAACGGGTCAGCCCGTCTCAGATATGAACTGCTTTGGTGAGGTATTAACCACGGTAAAAAGCAAATGTAATGTAGTTATAAACACGACCACTGGCGGTGGTTTGGGAATGACCAACGAGGAGAGGCTAAAAGTGGTTCCCACATTTAAGCCTGAGTTAGCCTCATTTAACGCTGGCTCGATAAACTTCGCCCTTTTCGACATCCCTGAGCGAATGGGGATAAAGGAATGGAAATATCCCTGGGAGAAGCCATATTTTGAAACGACGAAGGATTTCATCTTCCCCAATACATTCAAGTCTCTAGAGGAATTTGGCCGAATTTTTGAGGAGAATGGCACCAAACCCGAGGCGGAGATTTACGATACTGCCATGATTAACACCGTAGCCTACCTGGCTAAGCAAGGATATCTTAAGAAACCAGTTTATCTCCAGTTTGTCCTGGGTATAATGGGAGCCATGCCAGCTACAATTCAGAACCTGGTATTCTTATATGAAACAGCCAGGCATAATTTTGGTGATGACTTTGTTTGGTCAGTGTGCGCTGCTGGCCGAGATCAACTACCTATGTGCACCACTGCGCTAATCATGGGAGGCAATGTTAGGGTCGGTATGGAAGACAGTTTGTATGCTGGAAAGGGAATAATGGCCAGGAGCAGTGCTGACCAAGTGGAAAAAATCGTCCGCATTGCTAGTGAGCTAAGCATTGATATAGCAACCCCTGATGAGGCAAGGCAGATTCTTGGCCTAAAAGGGCTGGATAAGGTAAATTACTAAATAAGGTAGTATCTACCGTCATGTATCTCATTGGGGAACTAATTCCTTGAAATGCTGGATTGTGGCAAATTCTAGGTTGACCCCAGAACTTGTCTATGATTTGCAAATTTTTAAAAGATACTATTATTACCATGAGTAAAGTTTGAAAAGGGGGATGGTAATATAAAAAAGGTAAGAATTATAGATTTAAATGTCCCTACTGAGGATAGTCCCAGTGAGCCTCTGCCAGTGAAAGTCATCCATGAAACGCATGAACAGACTGTTGAGGGTATGAAACAATTCTTCGGCTGTAGCCAGGATGACCTTCCCCAGCAGCTAGCTTGGGCAAATGACCACGTAACCATGAATAGCCACTCTGGGACACATGTTGATGCTCCTTGGCATTATTTCCCTTACTCTGAGGGGAAAAGAGCAAGGACTATAGATGAACTTCCCTTGGAATGGTTTTACAGTGATGGTGTAGTATTGGACATGAGACACAAGCCCAGGGGGTCTTTGATTACGGTTGATGACCTTAAACTAGCTCTGGATAAGATTGGTTATCACATCAAGCCATGGGACATTGTCATGATACAAACTGGTGCGGATAAGCTTTGGGGGAGAGCAGACTACTTTGATGCTGGCTGTGGCATGGGGAGGGAATCTACCCTGTGGCTAATAGAGCAGGGGGTGAAGGTTATGGGAATTGATGCCTGGGGTTGGGACCGACCATTCTGGGCAATAAAAGAAGAGTTTCAGCGAACCAGGGATAAAAGTATCCTCTGGGAAGGTCACCGTGCCGGCATAGAAAAGGAATATTGCCATATTGAGAAATTAGCGAACTTAGACAAACTTCCTAAACCTTTTGGCTTTAAGGTAGCTTGCTTTCCAGTTAAGCTCACCGGTGGCAGCGCTGGCTGGACTCGTGTAGTGGCGATTATAGAAGGGTAGCTTAAGCTTTAGAGAAGGAATTATGCTTCGAGGAGAAGGAATTACCAAGAGATTTGGGGGATTAACCGCGCTCTCCTCATTGGATTTTCAGGTGAGGGAGGGGGAAATTGTTGGCTTAATAGGTCCTAATGGCTCGGGCAAGACAACGCTATTCAATGTTATCTCTGGCATTCTCCCGCCCGAAAACGGCCAGATAATCTTCAACGGTCAGAATATCACCGGCTGCAAACCTCATGAAATTGCTAGAATGGGAATTGGCAGGACTTTCCAGCTGGTAAAGCCCTTCGAAGAACTTAGCGTCCTCGATAATGTGGCTGCCGGTGTGTTATATGGTAAGGGGGAAAGCAATGCCAGCAAAGCTAGGAGGGAGGCGCAAGGAATACTGGA
>PCSL01000010.1:0-4283 GCA_002772325.1 Chloroflexi bacterium CG23_combo_of_CG06-09_8_20_14_all_45_10 | reverse complement strand
TTTATCCATTGGTCCTAAGCTCTTGCTCCTCGATGAAGTCTTTGCCGGCTTAAACAAAACTGAATTGAAACAAGCGGTAGAGCTTGTCTTTAAGATACATCAGGAGATGGGGGAAACCATTTTCATGGTGGCGCATGTCATGAGCACTATAATGAACACTTGTGAGCGGATTATGGTTCTGGACTTTGGGCATAAGCTCGCCGAGGGCAGCCCCGATGAGGTTGCCAATGACCCCAAAGTGATAGAAGCTTATCTGGGAGAGGCATATGCTAAAGGTAAATAAAATAAATGTTTTCCATGGTAAGCTTCAGGCTATTTGGGATGTGTCGCTGGAGGTTGGTGAGCGTGAATTTGTTACCGTAATTGGACCTAATGGCGCCGGAGAAACAACTCTGCTCATGGCAATATCGGGAGTTAGCCAGCCATCATCAGGGTCAATAGAGTTCCGGGGTGAGAGATTAGATGGATTGCCGCCACATAAGATATGTGAGAGGGGCATTATCCAGATCCCCGAAGGCAGGAAAATTTTTCCCCTTATGAAGGTGAGTGAGAACCTTGAGATGGGGGCTTACCTTGCTGAGCCTAGGAAGTCAGTAAAGGATTCTCTGGAGAGGGTTTGCCATCTCTTCCCCATCTTGAAGGAGAGGCAAAATCAATTGGCAGGGACGCTTTCCGGTGGTGAGCAGCAAATGCTCGCCTTAGGGAGGGGCTTAATGAGTCAGCCTAAGTTGCTAATGTTAGATGAACCTACACTTGGGTTGTCACCCAAGTTAGCTATAGAGATGCTTGGCACCCTAAAGCTACTAAATGAGCAGGGAGTTACCATTTTACTCGTCTCTCAGGAAGTGCTGCGGAGTTTAGAGATAACTCAGCGAGCTTATGTTCTAGAGAATGGCAGGGTTGCTTTAGAAGGCACCGGGGAGAAACTCCTGGCAAACGAGGGTATAAGAAGGTCATACCTTGGGCTATGAGGCTACAAGCTTCTCTTCTCTCTTGGGGGGCGTCTCCACCGAATGTAAGGAAGAATTCCTTTTGGTAGAAACATGATTATTATAACGAGAAGCAGCCCATAAATTATTCGGGAGAGCTCCATCCCTATCCCTAGGTATGTAGTGGTCACTTCACTGATTATGGTCAGAATGCTGGCGCCAATCACAGGACCTATCCATGATTGACGCCCCCCAAGAATTGCCATCATTACTATAATTATGCTCATAAAGACGTCAAAGACGAGAGGGGGAGCTACATAGGTGCGGTAATAGGCATAAATTCCGCCCACAATTCCTGTGAGAAAGGCACTCAGCATAAAAGCTGCTACCTTCAGCCTGGTTGTATCGACACCGAGTGTTTGGGCGGTGTCCTCATCTTCACGAATGGAGCATAGCCCCAAGCCAAATTTGGACCTCTCAATTCGCCTGCAGATGAAGACTATCACTAACGTCAGTGCCAGCATAGCTTCATAGAAAATGGCTCGTGAAGTAAACACACTAAAGGGTAGCAATGGCATCCATATCCCGACAACAGTATGGGTGAGTTCTAGGTGGCTAGCCACTACTGGCATGACCAAGGCTAGACATAGGGTGGCTAGAGCGAAGTAGGCTCCTTTAAGCCTCAGACAGGGGTAGCCAAATATACCAGCGACAATAGCAGCAAGGATACCGCCGGCTAAACAAGTATAGAATGGTGACAGCCCGAAGTGTTCTAAGAACAAGGCAGTGGTGTAGGCGCCAATACCAAAAAAGGCAACGTGACCGAAGCTTAGGTATCCAGCATAGCCACCAATTATATTCCAACTGCAGGCGAGGGCAATGTAGGTAAACAGTATAAATCCAAAGGATAGATAATAAATGCCCGGCTTCAATAAGGGGAACAAAAACAGAAAAGCAAGAATTATTATTGGGATGATAAGTTTTGGATTCCTTGCTTTTACCTTCTTCATTCTTAGCGCCGGAAAAGACCTCTCGGTCTAACCAATAGCATAATGATGAGCATGATAAATAGTATTAGATGTACCAAGGAAAGGGGGATGAAGGCAGAACAGAGGCTAATAACTAAACCCACAGCTAGTCCGCCAACGGCAACTCCGATAACGCTACCCAGCCCCCCAACTATGGTCACCAAGAATACAAAAATGAGCCAGGTGAAATCTGCTGTAGGTGAGATAGAATACATCAAAGCCATACATATTCCACCTATGCTAGCGGTAGCTAACGCCAGACCGTAGGTTATAGCAGTTACGCGGTTTATATCTATCCCTGATAACATAGCTCCTTCTCTCTCCTGCCATACCGCCTGAACTGCCTTTCCCGTATAGGTGCCATGCAGAAAAAAGTAAACGGCAGCTATAGTGACCGCAGCTAAGGCAAAACTAATAAGGCTAGTTATGGGAAGGGCTACACTGCCCAGAAAGAGGGACCTTCCTGTATATGACGTAGTGACTAGCCTTGGGTCTGCCTTGTAAAAATAGGTTAACAGGTTCTCTACAATAACGATGATGCCAAAAGTTAAAATCATTGATGTTGAGGTAATGTCCTTAGTCTTCTTAGCTATCTCTCTAATGAGAAATTGATGCATAGCTATCCCGAGGAGGAATAAAAGGGGAATCACTATCAGCAGGGAAAGTAAGGGGTCAATGCCATAAAGCACTAGAAGCCAATAGGCGATGTAAGCTCCAACTAGGGCAAAGACGCAGTGGCTGAGGTTGATTACCTTAGTTACTCCCCAGGTTAAAGAAAATCCCACGCTCAATACTGCGTATGTTGCACCTATAAATAAGCCGCTAACTACAGCTTGACCAAATTCATATCCGGTTATCATCGTGCAACATCATTGGTGCAGCAATAAATATCTGTATACATTTATTAGTAGAGAGGTGCTAATCGACCTCTCTACTTTTTGAATCGCTTTTGGTTGGCAAAATTAAGAAAATCCTTTTATTTTCCCCATGCTGGCTTAGGATAAACGGGGGCTGCGGTCTGCACGTCGGGCGGCCAGATGAGTTCGACTTCACCTTTCAGTATTTGAGTGCCAATGCTAAATGGTGGTGGCAAGCCTTTTTCATCGAAGGTGAACTTTCCCCCAATGGTGCTGATTTCGTGAGTCCTCAGATAATCCTTGATGGCATCCTGGTCCAAGCTTCCAGCACCTTCCACACCCCTTTGCAGTGCTTCCATCCAGCAATAACCAAAAAGGAAATAGGTAGGTGCAAGTATTCTGTGCTCCGCCGTATACCACTCATTTAGCTCTTTCACGCCGGGGTAGGGCAATTTATTGTGCATAACCGTGCCGGAGAAGATGTAATTGCCATCGCTCCCTAGTTCCTTGACCCATGCTGGTATGATATTGCCTATGCCTTGGACATAAAATGGCGGATTATAGTCCAGAGCTTTAGCGGCACGTACTGTTAATACCCCATCATCGAAAAAGCCATTAGAAAAGAATAAATCAGCATTTGCTGCCTTAGCTTTAGCCACCAGCGGCTCGGCGGTAGCCAAGGGAAGGTCGTATTTCTCATTAATCACCAAGTTGATTCCCAATCGCTTACAACCATTTGCTATACTGTCCAGCAGTGACGTACCTATGGGGTTGTTCATAGTGAAGGAAGCACAAATCTTAGGCCTATCCTTTGCTGGCAGGCTTTCTAGCCATTCAAAGAAACCTTCATACCACCATTCACCCATTAGCGGCGGAGGACCAAAGGAATACTTGTAACCTTGCATAAAAGAGTGCATGTGTCCTCCCATGGACAAATAGACCATCTTGTATTTCTCAGCTATTGGCATTTGAGCGGAACAAGCCGTCCCAGGGTAGCCGCCGAGAAGCAAATCAACCTTATCCACTGTGATAGCCTTCTCTAGAAGGGTAACCGCCTTTTCTACACTGCTGGTGTCATCATATAGGATTAGTTTCACCGGTCGCCCGAGAAGCCCGCCTTTAGCGTTAATATCCTCCACCCATTTATCGTATCCTTCCTTTATCACCTTCCCTGTATCAGCAAATATCCCAGTTAAGGGCAGGCTGCCTCCGATTACAATAGGTTTTTCCACTGGCGGAGGAGCTTTAGCACATCCTGCCAAAGCTAACGGAACCACTAGCGCTAGAGCGCACACAACCATAAGCCACTTCATTCCTTTTCTGTTACTCCAGTTCATACTCGCCTCCTTTATTTTGTTCAACTCTGAAAGTAATAAACCTTTCTCCGGCTCTCACCTCCTTATTCAAATTTTTGCAATTATCTTGACATTGTCACATTTGAAAAATAAACAAGCTTTTCAAGCACATAC
>PCSL01000052.1 GCA_002772325.1 Chloroflexi bacterium CG23_combo_of_CG06-09_8_20_14_all_45_10 | reverse complement strand
GCTGTCCCGGTTCCTCAGCCAAAGTGGCTGCTCCGGCAGAACAACTAGCACCTAGACCTAATGAAGTTCCTGCTAATCCCCCCGCCAAGGCTATAGCTCCCCCAATAACCGCCAGGGACTCAGCACTTATCACCATTTTGCACCTCCATACTTAGAATTTTCCTTCAATTTAAGTATTTTTAAACTCCGTTCATCCTTTGACGAATACAGGCCGACTCTTCAATCGAAATGGGCTATACTGTCTACCATCTCCCTCATAGAACTTGGAGAGAAATTCTACAAAGCACAACCTGAGAGAGTGTACGAAACAACAGATACCGCCAAGAACTAAGTTGATTGTATGTCCCATAAGCAAAATTATGATAGATATTAAGCCGCCGACAATAAGGTGAACTAAGCCAGCAGGTCCGGCAGGCACCATTCCAGCTATTAAAGTTGCCATCATGTTAAAACACATGGCAAGATAATATGTAGCCAGGCCTACACCTGCTAGCCTACAGTATGACATAACATCGCCCAAAAGTCCCGTTATATCGAACAGCCAGAAAATACCTCCTATAAAAGCGCCCTTCTGCATAACGGAAGAGGCAACAATCAATATTACGCCCAGAAGCACAATGTATAACAGGATAGAATATATCTGTGCCGTTAATAGCGGGATATCCACATGAAGTATGGCATGCATGATCCAGGGTATCCCAGCAATTTGAAGTATGAATAAACCGGCTTTACCCGGTGCTACCCCCTTTTGTTTTTCCTTTATCCCTCTGATAAGTGCCAGCACATGTCCTATATTTACATGAACAAGACCTATTATTAACGAGAGCACTATGAAGGATATGGGATTTCCAAGTATTGCCTTAATTCCTTCAGCGAGGGCTAAACTCTCAATTCCAAAGAGCTCGTAGAAATTCCCTAAATATGTTCCGGTAAGCAAACCTATGACTAGAGCAACACCACAACTTATATAAAGTATTCTCTGAAATAGCTTAAAGCCTTCGGATTCTGGATCATCGACAAACCGCCGCAAGCCACGATTTGCAAATAGCATGATAAGGGCAGCATACACTACATCACCCAACATAAGGCCATAGAAAAAGGCAAAGGAATAAGCTATTATTGGTGTGGGGTCCCATTCTCTATATTTCGGAGTGCCAAATAGATTTACGATAACTTCGAATGGCCTAACCGCCGTTAAGTTCCTCATCTTGGTGGGAGGTTCTTCTACTTGCTCTGGCTTCCTGGTGTCAATAAACACATAGCCTATGTTCTCTTTGAGTTCGGAAACTGTGTCCTCAACATTGTTCTCCGGAATCCACCCCTCGATCAGTGTCACATACTTCGCTTCAGAAGCTTTTTCTAAAACTGACAGCCTTTCATTTTCTGCTGATAGTGCCTCTCTGAAAAGGATGAGTTTCTCCAAGTTTTCTCTCGTTTTATGTTCTATTTCCTCGTTGATTTTTGCCAATTCCTCTTCAAGGCTGTGAATTTTGTCCTCGGCCGCTCCCATAAATTCCTTCAGGGTTAAATCCTCATCTGGTATCGGCAGAATTTTGCCCCCGTTATCCTTGACTGTGGATTCTATAATTTTTTGGTTTTCAACCTTGGCAATTATGTGCAGGACGGTTTCATTTTCCATTGTGGCTACCATGCTCCCAAACAGGTAGTCTTTAAGCTTGTTGTAGCACGTTTCGTACGTCTCACCGGGAAGAATAAAAACCCTGGAAAAAAGGTAACTTCCAGAGAAATTTAAATCTCTTAATCTAAGGTCAGCCTGCTGTCCTAGAAGCTCGAGATATCTCTTTAGCCCTTTTAGCCCTTCAGCCTCCTGCTTGAGTTTAACGGCTCTCTGGTGCATGTTGCTGAGCTTGGTACATAGTAGCCTGACTTCACTATCAGTTTCGCTAAAGGGTCTAGTGTATATCACCTCAATATCCTCCCCCAGAGATATCCTCTCTCCTTTTAGTATGTAAACTAATACATCATCAATGTCTGTTAATAACTCAGCAACCTGTCCTCTTTCATTTTCGATGGCTGCTCTATCTACGGGTCTTAACTCTTCACTTTCCTCAACATGGAGCACACCAGCTCTGTGTAAAGTCTTGAGGGCTTTATTAGAGTAATCCTTGGCAGTCATTACCCTCACTTTGACCATAGGGTCAGGTGTGTTGAGGATTATAGGCATCATATTTACTTCACCCCGATGATGATATTTACTATGCGTTCGACAACTCCCTCTATTTTCTTATGGGCGTTAGTTCCAATTTTGGAAGCTTTATTCGCAGCATCTTTACTTTTCTTATCGGCTTCTACCTTAGCGTTGTGTATAATCTCCTGGCACTCCGTTTTGATTTCATCCATTGGCAGCCGGGAAGAGAGAATTTCCTTTGCCTCCTCTTTAGCTTTAAGGAGGATTTCATTAGCTCTAGTTCTGGCTTCCTCAAGTATCCTTTCAGCTTCGCTCTCAATGTCTTCTACACTCTTGGAAATTTCTCTTATCGACATAACACACCTCTTTAGTCAATTCTTTTTGCTATTGCCAGGTTGTGTCTGGGAATGAGTTCTTTCTGCGGGCGAACGAATAAGCATTTCAGCTATCAAAAGTCATCAACATTAAAAAGCATAACATTGCATCTCCCGTCATGCAAGGAGGTTGGTTTTTGTGCCACATGGTTCTTCAGGCAGAGAAAGGGTAAACCGCTGGATATGTCAATCTCTCATGTTAACCTGGGCAGCGCCTAGAAATCTAGGCTGAAACCGAAGTATAATAGCTATTTGTGGAGGTTCAGGCATTGGAAATAAAGAGGTTGAAAGCAGAGGTAAGAAATAAAGTGGAAGCACAATGCCGAGAGGTTACCCAGCTGAGTCTCAAGATCCACGATAATCCTGAGTTAGGTTTCCAGGAGGAGAAAGCATCATCTTGGCTCATCAATTACCTTGAGGATAATGGATTCCGAGTGCAAAAGTGCGTTGCTGGTTTAGCTACAGCCTTTCAGGCAACGTATGGGCAAGAGAAACCAAGGATTGCCTTGCTTGCTGAGTATGATGCTTTACCTAAAATAGGACATGGCTGTGGACATAACATAATAGCTGCCTCAGCAGTTGGTGCCGGCGTAGCTAGTAAGCTTGCCATTGATAGCTTGGGAGGTAGTGTTGTAGTTTTAGGTACCCCGGGAGAAGAGGTTCTTGGGGGTAAGATAGATATGGTGAAAGCAGGTATCTTTGAAGAAATAGATGTGGCTATGATGGTGCATCCTAATACACGCAACTTGGCAACCTCACAGACGCTTGCCTGCATTTCTTTAGATGTAGAATTCTTTGGCAAGTCGGCTCACGCTGCTGCCCAACCCTACAAAGGTATAAATGCTCTTGAGGCTCTGATTCTAGCCTTTAACAGCATAAATTCATTACGGCAGCATATAAAAGGAGAAGCACGCATTCATGGCATAATTACTGATGGTGGTGAAGCACCTAATGTAGTTCCTGCCCACAGTGCTGCCAAATTTCTGATACGTGCCCCGGATAATGCTTACCTTAATGAGCTGAAAGAAAAGGTCTTGAACTGCTTTAAGGGAGCATCTTTAGCCAGTGGAGCTAGGTTGGAATATAGCTGGGGAGAAAAAACCTATGCTCCTATGAGAAATAATATCACTTTGGCTCGATTGTTCCGTCAAAATCTGGAATCGCTGGGACGCCATGTGGATTTTTTTGACCCTTCTTTTGGCTTTGGCAGCACAGATATGGGGAATGTCAGCCAAGTAGTGCCCAGCATACATCCTATGGTGGCCATTGCCTCTCCTGAGGTATTAGTGCATACGCTAGAGTTTGCCTCTGCTGCTGCCTCCGAAGCTGGAAATAAAGGGCTGTTAGATGCCGCTAAGGCGATGGCAATGACCGTTGTCGACATACTTAGCCAGCCTGAGATGCTAGACAAAATTAAGCAAGAATTCCGGAGTGGTCATGATTAAAGTAGGTATTCCACGAGCCTTGTTCTATTATCAATAGGCTTTAAGGAGCAAAATGCCTGTGCACATCGCTGGAAGATGCACTGTATTTGCTGAATCAGACATGATTCATAAGCAGCAGATGGGGCATAAAACCGATGACATCCTTTATGGTTTATGCCAAGCATTGGTGCGCAACTATCTTAAGAAGGTTGGTTTAGGCAAGGAAATTCTGCCTCAAGTGGTATTCCAGGGTGGCGTTGCTTTCAATCAGGGAATAATTAAGGCGCTTAGCGAGACTTTAGATACGGAGATTATTGTCCCTCCTCACCATGAGCTCATGGGTGCTATTGGCACTGCCTTGTTAATACATGAAGAGATGGGGACTAACAATTGCAAAACAGAGTTTAAAGGATTTGAGGTTAGCCAAACGGATTTCCATGTCTCCTCTTTTATGTGTAAAGCTTGTCCTAACTTATGTGAGATTGCCCAGATCTCGGTTAAGGGTAAAGTCTTAGCTAGGTGGGGAGGACGCTGTGACCGGTGGGAAGGGACAGCTACAAGGGAAGCACTAAATAAGGATAAATTCTAAGCACGAAATTCGAAATGAAATAAAAAGGCAAAATGACAAAGCAAAATTTAAAAATCATTTAGTAAATTTTTTTGCATTTTGAATTGTAAATTTGATTTTTTATCTTTGATTTTTGATATTTGTTTGGATTTGTTCTTTGGGGATTGGAAATTAGAACTTAAAGAGCTGTGTGCAAGAGTTACCAAGTAGTCATTATCGGTGGTGGGCCTGCTGGACTTACCGCTGGCTTATATTGTGCTAGGTCAAAGCTTAATACTTTACTTATTGAAAGAGGGGTGATAGGTGGTCAAATAACTTATGCTGATCAGGTGGAGAATTACCCTGGTTTCCCCCAGGGGATTTCTGGCATTGAGTTAGGGCAACTCATGCATCAGCAAGCTATGGCTTACGGATTGCAAACTTTGCTTGCTGTGGTCACTAGTTTAGTGCCTAACCAAAGACATAGTCTGGTTAGCACCAGTGAAGGTAAATTTGTTGCTGAGTCAGTGATTATTGCTTCTGGCTCGCAATTCCGCAAGTTAAAGGTGCCTGGAGAAGCTGAGCTTTTAGGCAAAGGTGTTTCCTATTGTGCCACTTGTGATGGGCCTTTATTCCGAGACAAAGTGGTGGCTGTGATAGGAGGGGGGGATGCTGCCCTCGTCGAAGCTCTTTACTTGAGCAAGTTTGCTTCTAAGGTTTTAGTCATTCACCGTCGTAACCAGCTTAGGGCTAGTAAGATACTCCAAGAAAAAGCTATGGTTGAACCAAAAATAGAGTTTGTCTGGGATACTGTAGTAGCCCAAATTGAGGGCGATGGAATAGTCAGGCAACTTAGGCTAAAAAAGACAAAAGATGTTACAATATCAACATTGCCAGTAATGGGTGTTTTTGTTGCCATTGGATTGGAGCCCAACACCAGCTATTTAAAGGGAGTTTTGCCTCTGGACAAGGATGGATATTTAATCACTAATGAAGTGATGGAAACGGAGATACCTGGGATATTAGCTGCTGGAGATGTTCGTCATAACTCAGCTAGGCAGGCAATAACTGCTGCTGGTGATGGTGCCACGGCTGCTTTATCAGCAGAGAGATTTCTAAACTCGCTATGAAAGTTATTTTATTAAAGGATGTTTCTGGGAAGGGAAAGGCTGGAGAGATAAAGGAGGTGGCTAAGGGCTATGCCAGGAATTTCCTTTTGCCTCAAGGTTTAGCTTCATTGGCTACGCCAATGGTTATGAAACAGTTTGAGCCGAGGCTTCGAAAGGAAGGGATTAAAGAAAGTCTTGACCAAGCTAAACTGGCTAAGTTAGCTGAACAAATCAATGGGAGAGAAATTCATTTTCAGGCTCATGTGGGCGCTGATGACCGCCTGTTTGGTTCTATTACCGCTGCTGACATAGCCAAGGAATTAAGTCAAGTTATAGGTTCTTCTATTGATAAGAGGAAGATAGATATGGACAAGCCTTTGCGCCAAGCAGGTAGCCACGAGGTAACCATTAAATTAGCCAAAGATTTAGAGCCACGAATCACAGTGGTCATTGAGTCAGGGAAAGCTTAAAAAATGGCACAGGAAAAATTACCCCCCCACGACATTGAAGCAGAGGAGGCAGTGATTGGCTCTTTGCTTATTGATCCCGAAGCTATATTGAAAGTGGCTACTTTTCTTAAGCCTGAGGACTTTTTTGATGAAACAAATCAAGCGATTTATCAGGCTTGCTTGTCCCTTTACCAACGCAATGAAGTTATAAACCAGATCACGGTAGCACATGAGCTGATGCGCCAAAACAAGCTGGAGCAGATTGGTGGTGCGGCTTATTTATCTCATCTAATATCCATTGTGCCTACATCCCTGCATGTTGAACATTACGCCCAGATAGTATCTGAGATGGGAGTGATGCGGCATTTGATCACTGCTGCCGGGCAAATTGCTGCCATTGGTTATGAGGCTGGCCCAGATATTGAGGCTAGTCTCAATAAAGCTGAAGATATCCTTTTTCAAGTAAAGAGGGGACGGGATACTAGAGATTTCGTTTCAATGCGTGAGGCCTTAGGGCAATACTTCGAGGAGGCTGGAAAGCCTACTGTATCTTGGGAAAGAGAGTTACCTCATGTTCTAACCGGTTTTGCTGGTTTAGATGATTTACTGGGTGGTTTACAGCCGTCTGACTTGATTGTTTTAGCTGCCAGGCCTAGCTTGGGTAAAACCAGCTTAGCTCTAAATATTGCCAGAAATACTGCTATTAACCAAGGAGCTTGCGTGGCTCTGTTCAGTCTGGAAATGGCTCGGGAATCGGTCGTTCAGC
>PCSL01000029.1:2588-6633 GCA_002772325.1 Chloroflexi bacterium CG23_combo_of_CG06-09_8_20_14_all_45_10 | reverse complement strand
GATGTTCTGAGGGAGTGTAACGACTGAAGAATCTCAGAGACCCTTCGCGGAGCCTGTCCTGAGCGGTGTGAGATTCTTCGCGGAGTTTACCCTGAGCGGGATTAGATTCTTCCCCTTCACTTCGCTCAGGGCTTCGGCTCACACGCTCAGAATGACAAGGAGTTAAGGGCTCAGAATGACAGGAAGCGAAGGGTTCAGAATGACAGGAAGCGAAGGGCTCAGGGTGACAAAAGGGTGGCTAAGCAGTTAGCATGAAAGAAGTAGTCTTTGGCATAGGCAACACATTAAAAAGCGACGATGGAATTGGTATTTATATTGTAGAAAGAATCAACAAATATCTCGAAGAGGTTAAAAGGGGGTCAGAACAGGCCAGATTCATGGGGGCGAGAAGGAAAATCATTGCCATAAATTGCGGTACAACCCCAGAGAACTACACCTCAATTATTAGAAGGCATAATCCTGATAGACTTATATTGGTGGATGCCGCTGAGATGGGATTAACTCCAGGTTCATATAGAATTATACCGCCAGAGAAAATAGAAGTTATGCATGTTTCAACACACAGCATGGCACTATCTTTCTTAATATTGTATGTAAGCGAGCTTTGCAAGGATATAGTACTTGTGGGGATTCAGCCCGAGAAGATGGATTTTGGCACAGAATTGTCGAGCATTATTCGAGGAAGTGGTGATCGTGTGGCGAATCTCATAATAGAAAAACGGCTGAATGAAATAATGATGCTCGAAATATGAGCAGCGCAAGCTATTTCGTTACCACAAGCTCGTCGGCATATTTATCATAGCTGGAGAGCATAAACTCATCGGTCATGGCAAGTGCATCCACCGGGCAGATGTCAACGCACTGAGCACAGAAGCAGCATCTGGCAACGAATATTTTCACCTTCTTTTCTTCAGGTATAAATTCTATGGCTTTAGTGGGACAGACCTTGAGGCACAACTGGCATCCGGTGCATTTTTCCCTGTTATACGAGATTTTCCCCCGAAACCTGGGCGGCACCGCTATTGGTGGTGTTAGCTTCAACTCACCCTTTTTAATCCTGTCCAAGAATTTGATGGTTGATTTGGGAGCATATTTTGCCGGGAATTTGTTTGTCGCCGGCGTTTGAAGGAGCTGCTTTAGCAATATCTTAACTATTTCCATTTCTTTCGTCTCACACTATCATATCTACATGAATCAATATTAAACCAACGAGGCCTATGAGCGTCATGGCTATGATATAAATGTAGCTTGCCTGGCTTATCTTGAACCGCGCCATTGCGGTGCGTATTAATATTACACTAATGAACATTACCAGGAAGACTTTAAGCAAAAAGAACAAGGAATCCACGATGACTGCAGGGGCAGTTGCTCCGATTCCAATTACAGGGGAGAGGTTGTAAGGGAAAAATAGAGCCACTACTAGGGATACCATGACAAAAGCTCTTATTGTATCGGCAAGGTAAAACAAAGCCAGGTTTCTACCCGAATACTCTACCAATAACCCCCCGGCAATCTCGGTTTCCGCTTCTGCTATGTCGAATGGCACCTTAGCCACTTCTCCAGGCGTAACTACTAAAAGAGTAAAGAGCAAAGCTAATGAGCCTATCACTCCTACCGGGCCTACCTGGTTCCATATAGGATATTGGGCCACGGTAGAAAATATGAACGGATTAATATCAGTGACATGACTGATACGCCAAGCAATAGCAATTATGGCCACTGCCAGAGGAAATTCGTAGCTCATCATGATGACCATCTCACGCTGTGCTCCCACAGTGGCAAATGGTGAACTTGAGGCAAAGCCGCCGACTACCAGTGCCAGGGAAGGTATGATCAACAGGTATAGTATTAATACCAAGTCGCCATAGCCTTCTAAAAGTGCTCTCTGCCCAAATACAGGTATGTAAGTGAGCAATAAAATGGATACCACCAGGCAAATAAAGGGGCAAGCTTGGAACAGCCAGGAGAGTCCACCATCAGGTATAATGCTCTCCTTAGCAAGCAGCTTTCGGATATCGCGGAAGGGTTGAATTATCGGGGGACCTATCCTGCCTTGCATATGAGCTGCTAGCTTGCGGTCTATACCGCGATACAATAATCCAAAGAAGGCTCCGAGCAATGCCAGAATAATTGAACCGACGACTATGGCTACAGTGGTTAAAGAGTAACTATTACTTGACCAGTCCATTACTCAACCTCCTCGTTTTTTCAACACAGAGCTGGTGCAGCTCCTCGTAAGTCATTATGGATTTCTCATTTGTCTTTCTGTCGACAACCATAGCTCTATTGGTACACGATATGCAGGGATCGATAGAGGCGAAGGCTATGGGGACATCGGCAATCTGTCCACCTTTAAGTATTGTCGGTATTGACATAAGGTTCACATATGTAGGGGCTCTTATCTTCCAAGTAGCCAGCGTTTCCCTGCCAGCCTCTAAGCGGACATAATGTATGACTTCACCTCTAGGCGCTTCATGTCGCCCGACACCTTCGCCTTCTGCCTTCTTCAGTGTATTTAAAACTTTTGCCATCTTTGGCTCTGCCAGTATGGCACCAGGTGGCATTTCTTCTAAGCAGCGCTCTATAATTTCCATGGATTGCTTGATTTCCAGCAATCGAACAATGATTCGGTCATACACATCGCCAACTATGCTTCCGGTAAGAATATCTGGGGTAACGGCTTTGATATCCAGATCGGCATATGCGCTGTAGGCTTGGTCTTGTCTCACGTCTTTAGCTACGCCGCTTGCTCTAGCGGTCGGTCCAACCGCGAGTAGTTTCAGTGCATCTTCTCTTTTTAGGACGCCCACATTCTTTGCGCGCATCCTTATTGTCCTATCGTCCAAAAACACGGTTTTTAGCTGGTCGAATATGCTCTTGTAATAATCCAGAGTTTTTCTAATCCGAGGAAATTGCTCCTCAGTAATATCTCTTCTCACTCCGCCAATTTGGAACATAGCTTTGGTCACTCGGTTTCCTGTCACATATTCTATTAAATCCATTATTTTTTCTCTAACACGCCAGACAAGATAAAACACAGATTCAAAGCCGATCTCGTGTGCGGCAACGCCGGCCCATAGTAGATGTGAATGTATTCGCTCCATTTCGGCGGTGATTGCCCTGATATATTCAGCACGTTCCGGTGGGCTGATTCCAGCGGCATGCTCAACAGCCATAACATATGCGAATGGATGGGATATATTGCAGATGCCACATACCCGTTCCGCTAGGTATATGTTCTGGATAGGGTTATTTCTATTCATCCCCAGCCATTCGATGCCACGGTGGACTTGCCCCACAACAACATCTACATCTACAATCCTTTCACCGTCGACCTTAAGATCGAGCCGGATAGGTTCCTTCAGTGCCGGATGAATTGGGCCTACAGGGATAGTGTAAGTCGTTTCCATCTCTTCGTTCTTCATTTCTTCTCCCCCTTTGTCACCCTGAACGAAGTGAAGGGTCTCTGAGATTTTTCACGGAGTTTACCCTGAGTGGGATTAGATTCTTCCCCTTCCCTTCGCTCAGGGCTTCGGCTCACACGCTCAGAATGACAAGGAGTGAGGGGCTCGGAATGACAGGAATGACCCGGTAGGACTCTGAGCAGGTCATGTGGTCCCTTCTCGTCTTTTCTCCAGGGATAAACACCTTCGGGGAAATCATCAGGCAGGAACAACCTTCTGTTATCTGGTATGCCGACCACCTCTACTCCCATCATCTCTTGGGTTTCACGCTCGGTAAATATTGCACCGGGAATGATATCTGTGATTGTTGGTATCTTGAGATCGTTTTTGGGTAGGCTGAGGCATAGCCCTAACGATAATCCTTTGAGGTGATGCCCGTAGTATATTGCGAAGTGGTATATCAGCTCAACGCTATCCCCAAGATCAGACGATGAGATTATAGATAAGTGAGGATATTCCTGCAGCTTCGAGATAAGGTCTACTGCTTGC
Source organism: Chloroflexi bacterium CG23_combo_of_CG06-09_8_20_14_all_45_10 (assembly GCA_002772325.1). Taxonomy (GTDB): domain Bacteria; phylum Chloroflexota; class Dehalococcoidia; order GIF9; family AB-539-J10; genus 20-14-all-45-10. The sequence goes on along the minus strand of PCSL01000029.1, from coordinate 2,680 downwards.
CTAAAGGCATCCCTCTTTACATATATCCAAATTGATGTGAAGATATTCTTTTTGAGTGCAACTTCTCTTTGGTAAATCTTTGAATCAATAAA
>PCSL01000029.1:1208-2536 GCA_002772325.1 Chloroflexi bacterium CG23_combo_of_CG06-09_8_20_14_all_45_10 | reverse complement strand
ATTTCCATTTATGTTACCCCCTGCTTCTCAGCCTGCTCCAGCTTTACCCAGGCTTTAGCCACAGCTTCTATAATAGCTTCGGGTCTGGGGGGACATCCGGGGACATATACATCTACAGGTATAATCTGGTCTACTGGTCCCACCAAATTGTAGGATTCGTAGAATACGCCTCCCTCCAAGCCACAGCTGCCAACTACTATGACCACCTTGGGATCGGGTGTTTGCTCATATACCCGTTTGAGCCTCGGCGCCATCTGTCTTGCCACTGGACCAGTCACCAGTAACACGTCGGCATGGCGAGGTGAGCCCACAAGCCTGATGCCGAAACGCTCAACATCATATCTGGGGGTGAGCACAGCAAGAATCTCAATGTCACATCCATTGCACGAGCCAGTATTGATATGGTAGGCCCAAAGTGCTCTTTTTATTGTATTAAGGCTCATATGTGCTCCATAAGTAAATAAAAGATTAAAATGCAAAGTGCAAAAATTTTGATTTTTGATATTTAACTTTTGATTTTAGTTGAGTTGTCATTTTGACTTTTGACCTTTGATTTTTAATTTTCTCAGTTAAACTATCCCACGATAAAGAGTATTATGGCGCTTATAGCTATAAGAACTAGGAACCAGATTATATAATCATTTATTATTCCTGTATGCGCTTTTATATTCGCGTCATAGTATTCTTTCATAGTCTCAAAAAACCCCCAGTATACATTGTGGGCTCTTATATGTCGCTGTTTTGCCTCAGGCACCTCTTCACCACATAAGAAGATCCTTGTTTGAGCAGTATCTTTTTTATACTTTTTCTGTCCGCGCCTCCTGAAAAAGTAGGCCATTATCATCACAATTGCAGAGGCAAGGAGCCAAAAAATTGGGCTCCAGGGACAGTAAGTAAGTCCTAAAATTGACATCTACCCTCCACCTCCCATAATGCCGCTTATATAAGCTCCCTGGTTTATCAGTGCATCAGCAGCCGGGTGGGCTAGCCAGTCAACGATTAGGCCGGGGAAAAGGCTAAAGAAGATAATGACTGCAGCTAAGATAGCCATGCCGGCTATCATAGATTTTGGCGCCTCTTTTACCTCCTGGTATTCGGGGATCTCTGCTCCCATAAACGCTGAGTAGAAAGCTTTGGTAAAGGAAGCAAGGGTGAGGATCGAGGTTATCATGGCTACTATAGCCAGGATAGGATTGAAATGGTACACAGACTGGTAAATTAATAACTTTGAGGCAAATCCATTGGAAGGAGGAATGCCGGAAATGGATAAAGCCCCGATGATATAAAATATAGTAGTCCACCTCATCTTATGAGCCAGGCCGCCCATT
>PCSL01000029.1:763-1035 GCA_002772325.1 Chloroflexi bacterium CG23_combo_of_CG06-09_8_20_14_all_45_10 | reverse complement strand
AAGCAACATATATCCACTTTGTGAAATAGCGTGGTAGGCCATCAACCTCTTGATATCGGTTTGGGGGATGGCCATAGTAACTCCAACAAACATACTCAACATCCCAAGAATTATCACTATCCATCCCACCGTATACATGTTTAGCGTAATCCCAAAAAGGGTGAAGCACACCCTGTAAAGGGCATACATGCATGCTTGACTTGACACTACCAGCATAGCGGATATACCTGCAGGGGCAACAGCATAGGTGTCTGGCACCCACATATGTAAGG
>PCSL01000029.1:0-715 GCA_002772325.1 Chloroflexi bacterium CG23_combo_of_CG06-09_8_20_14_all_45_10 | reverse complement strand
CCATTTTGTCCAACATGGTATATTGCATTACCTGGGCCAGAGCGCCTACATTGAGCAAGTTATATTGGGCATAAAGTATGCCTATGGCGAATAGAACCATCAGTGCAGCAGCGCTGGATATAACGATGTACTTTAATCCGCCTTCTGCGGCATCGGCAAACCTGGTTCGGAAAGCGGTCAATGCTGCCCCGGCAATGGAAGCTATTTCCAGGAAGACAAACAGGTTAAACAAGTCACCGGTAAGCTCCATCCCAAACATCCCGGCCACCAAAAGCAGCAAAAGAGTGTAAAACCTACTCTGTCCTGTTTCCTCTTTCATGAAGGAGAGGGAATATATAGCTGCAGCCAAGGAAACAGTGGCCGTTATTATGGCCATAAATATGGACATGGCATCCACTTCCAGGATTATGCGCACCGGGACGATATAATTTTCGGGGATGGTAAGATTGGGGGAAGAGGCTCCCAGGGTATAGACGTGCAATCCGTTGAGGTAAATATCCCTGGCTAAAATTACAACCAAGAATTCTACAAATGCCAGGCTGGCTACTACCAGTATATCTCTAGCTTTTTTGCTGGCTCGGTCAATTAGAGGAGTTAAAAATGCTGCTAACAGTGGAATGGCTATTATCAGGATAGGAGAGTGGGTTATTAAGTTAGCCATTAGCTGAGTGTTAAGTATCATCCTTTCATTATTCTAGATTTTTCTGAATCTGTG